>CAYGNS010000009.1:3942-13892 GCA_964351295.1 uncultured Gammaproteobacteria bacterium | reverse complement strand
ACACGGGGTAGGAAGACGGTGCTACGCGCACCACGTCCACCTTTACCACTGTTTCGGGGATGTCGCGCTTTTCGGCTTGTGGGCGGGTCATCCACATCAGCATCACTATCAGAGCGGTTACGCCAAGAATGATCGCAATGATCAGTAATTTGCTTTGCCATGACCGGCCAGTTGTTTGCTCAATACTCATCGGGGCTCACTACACTCAGTTTGTTTCCAAAATGCTATCTCTCAATAGCGGCAGGCTCACGCCTTAAAATTGTGACGATGTGCACAAATCGTCGCTAATAATACAGTCCTTCGCACTCTCTTTGGCGGGAATCTGTTGCGCAAATCTGCTGCGGGCATACAAATCTGCTGTGGGCATATGTGGCGCGAAGGTGTTGCAGGATAATGTGCCGGTATGGCGCGCCTACCCAATCACACTATCAATCACCCTATATTGGGCCAGTTAACAACAAATACAACTCGTCAACAAAAAAGGATGGTGGCTGCCGCCACCATCCTCTCGCTAGTCCGTATTGCGAACCTTTTTCGTCCAGCGCTACGTACGCCCTTGTGTACTAACATAGAGGTCTGCAAGCATAACCTCTGATTAGTTGGCTTTGTGTTAAGACGTGATGAATTATTCTGCCGTTTCAACCCGCTCGCCAAAGTCGCCGCCCAGAGCTAAATGCAGGTTGATGCGATTCTGCAGCAGGGCGTTACGTAACGTGATTTCGTTCAAGCGAGAATTAAACACGCTGCGCTGTGCTTGTAAGACGGTTTGATAGTCTTCAATACCGGATTGATATCGATCCAGGGCTAAATCCAAGCCGCCTTGAGCTAAGTCGACGGCTTTTTTCAGGGCTTCGTGTTGCTCTTTAAGGGCCGCTTCGCGAGAAATAGCGTTTTCGACTTCTTCAAAGGCCGATAACGAAGTGCGGACAAAACCTGCGTAGGCGGCTTCGGCTTGATACCCAGCCTGCTTTGCACGCGAGCGCAACGCCCCCGCTTGAAAAATGGGTAGAGCCACGCCGCCGATTAAGTTTTTAACAATATTGTCGTTCTCAAATAGCTGGTCAAACTCATTGCGCGAATCCCCGATCGAACCCGTAAATGTTAAGGCCGGTAAACGTTCGCGTTGTGCTGCTTTGGCGCTCGCTCGCGCGGCCTCGTATTGATACCGACTCGCTTGCACGTCGGGGCGGCGGTCCATCAATTGTGCCGGTAAGCCAACGGGAATTTGCGTGGTGAGTTCGGGCAATATTGTGGTGAACTCCATGGTAGAGCCTGGGTATTCGCCCAACAATGATTTAAATGCTCGTAGACTCGCTAGGTAGTTGAACTCCGCATCCGCCAGTGCCGAGATTTGCACTTGCACGTCCGAACGACTCAAATAAACGTCAAGCGCTGAGCGTAAGCCACGTTGGTAATTTTCTTCAATAATCGACGCGGTGCGTTCAAAACTCTCCAAACGTTGCACGCCTAAATCAACCAATTGCTTGTTCGTGTTTAAGTTGTACCAAGCACGCCCAACATTGGCCACTAACGACAATTCGGCGCTACGGTATAGTTCTGCCTGGGCTTTGGCATCAAAAGCTGCGGCGCGCTTGCGTTGCGTAAGCTTGCCCCAAATATCCGCTTCCCAGCTGACGTCTAAGCCCGCACTGGCACTGCGTAATTTGGTTTCAACGCCGTCTGTTTCGGTGTCGGTAGCATTGCGGCTAGCGCCTATCGACAAACTTGGCCAGATGGGTCTGCCCGTAATGGTGACTTGTTCGATCGCGGCTTTAAGTTGCGCGGCCGACGCCATTAAGTCTGGGTTATTGTTAAGCGCAAGCTGCGCATATTGCGCAAATTCAGCATCGGCAAAACTGTCAACCCAGCCATCGACTACGGCCTCGTTTACTATCATCGCGGTTTGGCCTTCAACGGATTCGGCCATGGTCCAATCGTTGGGTACGGTAATGTCAGGCTCGCTGGGTAAATTGCGCACACTGCCCGCACACCCCGCTAGAAATAGTGTGCCTGCCAGCGTTCCGACTAACAGTGATTTGCGTACCGCCGTTGCGAGCTTGGTTGGAGGCAGCTCTAAATTGGCCGAGGTGCGCTGCTGAATCAGGTTTTGTATGAGTGGCGATGATAATGTCATTATGGTCTCTCTGGCAGGTCGGCAGCCTCGCGCAAGTCGAGGATACAGCCCGGTAGTTTATCTATTTGTTATATCAGCTAGTGGTGTTTGTGTTCTTTTCGCGCGAGCCGTGGCGCTCGGCGTTAAGCTTCACACAGTTAGACGCAAGAATGTGCATTTTGGATGCGATTTTTTATGTTTGGTGAAGAAATAACCGCCATTTCTGACTTGCGTCATTCAGTTCGTGCATGCTCAAGGGCTATTTTAGGTCATTGTGGTTCGATGGTGGCCAACGATATGAAGAACTATGCGACTAATTATCTGGCTAAATATGCAGTCGTAAAGCGCCCTTACAAATTGCACGATGGCGGTTGCTCACTTAAGATGCGGTTACAGCGCTTGAGCATATTACTCGCACTTTAAGTAGCCTCAAAGTCAATTAACAAACTGTAAACGTGCCGTTCAGCTTTGCTATCCACGGCGGTCTGTAACTCCGATCATTACCGAGCATTCTGCCATTATGTCTAATTCTACTTCCGTGGTCGCGCAAATCCTTATTGAAGCGCTGCCGTATATTCAAAAGTTTCACGGTAAAACCATTGTGATCAAATACGGCGGCAACGCCATGATCGACGACGCGCTTAAAGAGAGCTTTGCGCGGGATGTGGTTTTAATGAAACTGGTGGGAATGAACCCTGTGATTGTGCATGGCGGGGGGCCGCAGATAAACGAAACGCTGGCGCGCGTGGGCAAAACCACGCAGTTTATCGACGGTCAACGCATTACCGATGCCGAAACGATGGACATCGTCGAAATGGTGCTCGGCGGGCTGGTAAACAAAGAGATTGTGCACTTGATTAACTCACACGGTGGCAAAGCGGTTGGCCTAACGGGCAAAGATGGCGGCATGATTACGGCACGTAAATTGCGCTCAAGTAAACCCGATGTGGATTACGGCCAAGTAGGGGAGGTGGTAAGTGTTAATCCCGCCTTGGTGGCAACGTTAGAGTCGCAACGCTTTATACCCGTGATTGCGCCTATTGGCGTAAGCGATCAAGGCGCAACTTATAATATTAATGCCGACTCAGTGGCGGGCGCATTGGCGCGTACACTCGCCGCCGAGAAATTAATCTTAATGACCAATACGCCGGGTGTGTTAGATAAAGAAGGTCGCTTGCTGGAATGTTTAAGCGCGGCTGAAGTGAGCGCCTTAAAGGCCAATGGCACGATTGAAGGCGGTATGATTCCCAAAGTGGATTGTGCGCTGGATGCCGTGCAGGCGGGGGTTCACACGTCGCACATTATTGATGGCCGCGTGGACCACGCCTTGTTGCTGGAAGTGCTTACCGATAAAGGCGTCGGTACGTTGCTAACAATCTAATCAGTTAATGCGAACTGAATAAGTTGTTAGCGCGTGGCAAGGCGCAACACTTCGCTCAGGCTAGCCACTGTATGCGAAGGCTCTTCGGGTATTTCGGCAAAGGCGGTATCGCGCCGTTGTCCAGTAGGGTCATAAAAAACGCCGCCCATGCCCATGCGAATTGCGCCCGCTACATCGTTCAGCGCGTGGTCGCCCACTTGCCAAGCATGATCAGCAAGGGCATTGGCCCGTTCCAGCGCTAACGCAAATACGGGTGCATGCGGCTTGTGCGCGCGAGCCTCGGCGCTAATCGTAATGCAGTCAACGTGGTTGCGTAAATTTAAGTGCGCAATTTTGCCGCTCTGCACACGCTCAATTCCATTTGTAATAATACCTACCGTAACCCCACTCGCGCGCAAAGCATCGAGCGTGGCAATGGCATCGTGATACGGCACCACATTGGCCGAGCTTACCCGAATATATTCTTCCAGCATGGCGTGACCGAGCGGTTCGGCCGCGTGTGCGCTTATCAGTTGTGCATCTAAAGCAGACAAGCCGAAACAGTCAGCAAACTGCTGCTCAGGGCTTAGATGAGTATTGAACATGTTGTCCCAGATCTGCCCAGCGCGTGTGCGCAGGGCCGCGAAATACGCGGCTTCGTGTTCGGCGCCGAGCGTATCGGCAAAAGCGGCGAATACATCTCGAAACAGCTCAGGAATGGGCTTGCGGTTTTCGATAAGCGTTTCGTCAAGGTCAAAAAACACGACCCGTGGGGACTTTGGCAACATGCTGCTCTCGGTAAATTTGTAGGCGCGTCGAGATCACCGTTCTGCTAACGGCATACACGGCGCTACGCAACAATGCATCAGGGCTAATGGTGGCGAACTGTGCCATCGAATGTGTCAAGACCGCGTGTTAAACACGTGGTAAACAGACTCGATTTTGGCGTTCACTCGGTATTGCGGTATTTCCTCTAGCGCCTAGCTTTAGGTTGCTAGGCGCTAACTGTGTCTTAGCTATGCGCTAACTATGCCTTAGCTAGGCGCTGACTGGGCCTACTCTTTGCTTATTCTGGTTTGGACGGTGGCGGGTTTTTTAATGTGAAGTTACCCGTGCTTTCTTCCCACGCTCTGCGCAATACAAATTTGCGATTCAGGCCAATGGAGATGCCCGCCAAGGTCACTTCCGTATAGCCCTCATCGGCGGTTAGGCGATCTGATTTCAAGACGTCTGCAAGCGGGGTGTTATCCATTGCCGCCATTTGTCCAATGGTGGCCAACTGGCCGATAAAGCGCTGAAATTCGCGCAAGCCCAAACCATCGGTGGTCGCGCCGTGTCCCGGAATTACGGTCGTAAACTCCAGCTCGAACACGCGGTCTAAGGTCGCGGGCCATTCTTGTACCGAGCCACCGGCTTCTAAGTCGATATTGGGGTAGTGCTCATTAAAGAACAAATCGCCTAGGGCGACTGCGCCTTCTTCTTCAATTAGCACCACTAAATCGCCATCGGTATGGCCGCGTCCGAGAGCTTTAAGGAGTATGGTTTTGTCACCCAGATCAATACGCATTTCCTCGCCAAAGGTGTCGTTGGGGAGCAGTTTCGCGCGTTCGTCGTTCCAAAAAGACTCGTCCAGCGCTTTTAAGTGCGACAGTGTGCGATGCGTAGAAACGACGCGCGTGCCTGGCTCAAACGCAGGGTTGCCGTGCGTATGGTCTAGGTGATAGTGCGTATTGATTAGCAACACTACGGGCTTGCCCGTGAGTTCCTCGGCTTTGCGTTTAATGAGCGCCCCTTGCATGGGAAACGTCATTGAGTCGATCACGACCGTGCCGGCCTCAGTGTTTAAGACCGTGGTGTTACTGCCCACACCGCGTAACACATGAAGGTCGGGGCTTAGTTGCTCTACGTTTAAACTGCGAATGCTAATTAATAAATAGAGCGCCGCTGCGGCTACGGCTATGAGCACGGCAAAGACTAATTTTTTCCAGAGTTGCATAATGAAGAATCTCTTAAGAACCTTGTTATTTTTTGATTGTGACACTATAAACTAGGTAGACGCTAAGGTTAATCACCCCACTATGCTTTTTAGTGTGTTAAATTGATAACCATAAAGCAGGACATAACTATGACCGATTCCACTAAAACTCACGTTCACGAAACCACCGTAGAGCTCGTTCATCTAGACAACGGCGATATTGCTTTGCGCAGAGCGGATCTGCCTGAACAGCCGATGGTAGTGATTAAGTTCTCTGACATCTCGTTGAGTCTTCTGACTCTCGATAAAATGGAAATTGCCCGTGCAATGGTCGAAGCGGGCATCCAACGGTTTGGCCAAATTCAGTCGCGGCGCATGGAAGAAGCCCGCGAAGCGGCCGAGCAAGGCATGCTGCATTAATGCGGCTTAGTCAGCCGTATCAGCCCTAAATGTGTCTGGCCAATGTATGTGGGTGCCTTTCTTTAATATCTTATTGACCCCCTTAACGGGCCTTGCCCGCACCCCCTAACCGAGAGTTATCTATGTGGTTTGCCATTATGAGCGAAGACGTGCCGAACAGCACGGCGTTGCGCGTTGAACATCGTCCTGCCCATTTAGACCGCCTTCACGACTTACATGCCCAAGAACGATTGCTCATCGCTGGGCCGCATCCAGCTCCGGAAGAATCCCCCGATGCCGCACCCAGTTTTACAGGTAGCTTAGTGGTTGCGCGTTTCGATTCGCTTAGCGACGCCCAAGCTTGGGCGCAGCAAGACCCCTTTCTGCTCAACGGCGTGTACGCCAAAACAGTGGTTAAGCCGTTTAAGTTAGTTCTGCCTTAAAGTCTATTCCCGTGGTGAAACTCCCGATGTGAACTGGAGTTCGGATAAACGCTGATACAAAGGCGAACGCTGTAATAACTCCTCGTGCGTGCCCTGCGCCACTAACTGCCCGTATTCCATTACCGCGATTTGATCTGCATTGCGAATAGTCGCGAGCCGGTGGGCAATAATAATGGTGGTGCGGTTTTGCATGAGTGCTTCCAGCGCCTGCTGCACCTTTTGTTCGCTCTGCGCGTCTAAAGCGCTGGTTGCCTCGTCTAATAATAAAATCTTCGGGTTCTTAAGCACCGCGCGGGCTATGGCAATGCGTTGCCGTTGCCCACCGGAGAGGCGCACACCTTGTTCGCCCAAGTCGCTGTTGTAACCTTGCGGGAGCTTGCTAATAAACTCATGAGCATACGCCGCTTGTGCGGCGGCATAAATTTCGTCGTCGCTGGCCTCGGGGCGGCCATAGCGAATGTTGTGCCACACGTTGCCGCTAAACAAGGCGGGTTGTTGCGACACTACGCCGATGTGGGTGCGTAATTCGCTAGGCGCTACGTCGCGAATATCGATACCACCGAGTTCAATGCTGCCGCTGGCAGGATCATAAAAGCGTTGCAGTAGCTCGAACACGGTAGACTTGCCTGCACCAGACGGGCCAACTAGCGCCAGTGTTTGTCCAGCTGCAATTTCGATCGACAGGTCGCGTAGCGCTTTTTCTTCGGGTCTTGATGGGTAGCTAAAGTTCACGTCCTTTATGCTTATGTGGGCGCTATCTTTGTCTAAGTTGAAGCTGCGCGGTGCGGCTGGCGCGTTAATTTCGCTCTGTACATTGAGCAGTTCGATCAAGCGTTCGGCCGCGCCCGCCGCCCGTTGTAGTTCGCCAACCACTTCCGAGATGGTGGCCACCGAGCCCGCAACAATCACCGCGTAAAATACAAATGCACCCAGTTCGCCACCAGTCATCGTGCCGTTGATTACATCGTTGCCACCCACCCACAGCATCACCGCAATCGCGCTAAAAATAAGTGTAATGACCACCGCAATAAGCAAGGCGCGTTGTTTGATGCGGCGGCGCGAAATGGCAAAGGCATTTTCTACATGATTACCAAAAGCACGCGACTCTGCGGGTTCTTGGGTATAGCTTTGTACCGTTTTTATTTGTTGAATAATCTCGCCGGCATAGCTGCCCACGTCCGCAATCGAGTCTTGGCTCTCGCGCGACAGCGTGCGCACACGGCGGCCGAACAGCAAGATGGGTACGAGCACGATGGGTACGCACAGTAATACCAACGCGCTGAGCTTAAGATTGGTAACCAGCAGCATGATTAGCCCACCGATAAAGGTAAGGCTAGAGCGCAATGCCATAGACGCCGACGAACCGACCACCGTTTGCAGCAGGGTGGTGTCGGTGGTTAAGCGCGACATAATCTCGCCCGAGCGATTGGCTTCAAAATAGTGGGGATGCAAACTAATAAGGTGGTCAAATACATCGCGACGGATGTCGGCCGATACGCGTTCGCCTAGCCACGACACTAAATAAAAGCGAATATAAGTGCCTACGGCCATCAAGCACGCTATGCCAATAATAAGCAGCGCGGTACGATTAAGTTCGGCGCTGGAACCCGCAATAAAGCCGTTGTCGATAATCAGCCGCACGCCTTGACCCATCGACAAAGTAACCCCCGCCGTAAATACTAGCGCCACGGCGGCGCCGACCAGTATCGGTTTGTAACGCCATAGATAGCCGCTCAGGGCGAGCAAAATGGAAGTGTTTTTCTCAGGCATAAGGTAAATTGCGGTTGTGTGGTTGGTACTGCAGTTGAGTAAGCCGTGAGTTAAGCGTTAATCTCACAATTTGCGCGTTACACTTGCGCGCATTAATGCCACGCGCTTAAACCCACCATGCCACGCGCTTATACCCACCGTGACTTAAATTGGCTGGCTTATGGCAGATTAACGCGTTAACGCAGCTCGAGTTTTACTATTTAGTGGTTTTCTATTAAATAGGCTGTTGAATAGCATGTTGATTCGAGAGTTGATTAGAGAGTTGAACAGTATGTTACTTAGTGTGATGAATAGCACACACATCCAGAATTTTTGCCGAATTTTTAAACAGACGCCTTAACTATGAAAAGACTCACGACCATCGTTATCGAAAAGCAATACCTGCACTTTTCAATTGCCCACTTTACGGTTTTCTCGGCCACTTCGCGCGAGCGCTTGCATGGTCACAATATTCGTATTGGCGTATCCATTACCGGCGAAGTAGACGACAACGGCTTGTGTTTTGATTATGCGGTCTATAAAAAAATTCTAAAGGAGCTAGTTGCACGATTCGACGAATACACGCTTATTGCGCAACACTCGCCGCATCTGTCTATAAGTGATCACGGCGACTACTATCACGTTACGCACAACGGCGTGGTCATGCCGTTACTTAAAACCGACACCATTTTACTGCCCGTGCTCAATGTCACTATTGAGGAGCTGGCTTATTACTTATTAAACGAACTCATTGCCGATCGTGATTTGCTAAACGAGCTGAAAATTCATGGCTTTGAGATGCGTGTGTCGTCTGGTCCAGACCAGTGGGCGCGTTCACGTTGGGATAAAGCCAACGATCAAATCACCTGAGCCAATCGCGCTCGCTTTGCCATTCGGCACAACCCCCTTTTATTGCTTATTTAATTAGGACTAATTATGCATAGCTTGGCGATTACCCAATCAGAATTACAAGAGCGTCGTGAACGAGTGTTTTTAGTGATGGCCGGCGTTTTCTTGTGCGCCATGACCATGTTAAACGTGATTGGCATCACCAAGTTTGTGCAGATTGGACCCATTCAGGTGGCCGTGGGTGTGTTGGCGTATCCGCTCACCTTTTTGTGCACCGACTTGGTCTCTGAGTTGTATGGGCGCACACGGGCCAATTTTTTGGTTACGGTAGGCTTATTCTTAAATGGCTTTATCTTATTGGTGATGGCCTTAGCCAACGCCTTGCCAGGCATCGACCCAGCTTTGCAGCCACCGTGGCAAACCCTAAGTTTGAGTGCTCCGGTGGGCTTGCCTAGTGGCGAGTCGGCCAGCGGCAATGTAGAGTTGTTTGGTTTGATGTATGCCATGACCACGGGCGCTATCTTCGCCTCGATGTTTGCGTACGTTACTGCGCAATACATTGACGTCTATGTGTTTCACTATTTAAAAGAGAAAACTCGTGGCAAGCATTTGTGGTTGCGCAATAATGTGAGCACCTTGGTAAGCCAAATGGTTGATTCGTTGGCCGTTATAACCATCACCTTTGGCGCCGTGTATCTGGCGGGTGGCATTAGTTTGCAAGCATTGCTATTTTTGATGTTCAGCAACTACCTCTTTAAGATGTTATCCGCACTGCTCGATACGCCCATCATTTATTATTTAGTGCGGCGCTTGAAACCTTATTTAGAGCTGGATGAGCCGCTGGATAAGCCAGATGTGCGCGGCAGGAGTACGCAATGAAACAGTATTTAATTATCACGGGTGCGAGTAAAGGCATAGGTTTGGCCACGGCCCAGCGCTTTTTGGAACAGGGCTACGAAGTGATTAATGTTTCGCGCTCGGCGTGCCCGCTGCCCGATGTAACCAATCTCGCGATCGATTTGGCCGCCCCTAATTGGGAGCAAACCCATGCGGCGCAACTAT
>CAYGNS010000009.1:0-3932 GCA_964351295.1 uncultured Gammaproteobacteria bacterium | reverse complement strand
GTACTTGTGCATAATGCGGCAAAAATGACCAAAGACTCCGTGGGCGATTTGGCGGCGCAAGTGTTGCGCGACGTGTTAGAGCTTAACGTAGTGGCGGCCAGCGTGCTCAATCGCCTGCTGTTACCGGTGATGGATGCGGGTTCGTCAATCTTGTACCTGAGTTCTACCCTAGGCACCCAAGCGCGGGCGAATTCGCACTCCTATCTGTTGTCTTAACATGCTGTAATAGGGCTAATGCGCGCCACTTGCCAAGACCTAGTCGGTCGCCAGATTCATACGGCGGCGGTGTGTCCTGGGTTTACCGCCACCGAAATGCTTAACGAGCACCTGCAGGCCAACCCCGCACTGCGCGATGCCATTGCTGCCAACGTAGTGTTAGGTCGCTTAGCAGAACCCGCCGAAATTGCCGAAACGTTGTGGTTTTGTGCGCACAATCCAGTTATTAATGGGGCGGTATTGCACGCAAACTTGGGGCAAGTAGAAACCTAAAGTGCTGTGCTTGCATTAGATTGGCACAATGCACGGCCGTTTGATTCGCCGCAATTTGAGCTATACTCTGTCTCCGTTTAACGGTTACTACCCGCTCGCCCCTCGCCCTTAGTGCGTTGTGAGTGCATTGAACCTTAGCGTAGCTTGAGTACCCCGTAACCCGCTATTAAAGAAATAGATGTCGTGAAAAAGAATCCCGCCAATTCAGCTGCAAAACCTGTTTCGAATCCCGTATCGAACCCAGTGTCGAGTCTAGTTTCGAATTTGGCTGCCGGCACCGCGCAAGCGGCGGCGGATCTGCACAAACACGACCCAGGCTTAGCCACGGCGAGCCTAGAAAACCTGTATCGAATTTTTACCGTGCCCGAAGCGCCGCACAGCACGCTGGGCCAGATTGATCGCGAGATATCGAAAAACCTTACGGGGTTTTTAACCGACCGTATTGTTACGCGCGAGAAGTCGTTGCGCGCCATCGAGAGCGACTTCTCAGAAGCCAAAATTCCTGAAGTGCCGCAATTTGTGTCGGACTACACCGAGTTTGTAATGCAAAAGCTGGTCGCGCATTCGGTGCACACCGCCGCGCCCGGCTTTATTGGGCATATGGCTACGCCGCTCCCGTATTTTATGTTGCCGTTAGCGCGCATCATGGTGGCGCTTAATCAAAACCTCGTAAAAATTGAAACGTCTAAAGCGTTTACGCCGCTCGAACGCCAAGTGCTGGGCATGTTGCACGGCATGATGTACGAACGCGACGACGCCTTCTACGAAGAGAATCTACACAATAGTCGACGCGCCCTTGGCGCCTTTTGTTCTGGCGGCACCACCGCCAATATCACCGCATTGTGGGTGGCGCGTAATTTGTATTTTCGCCCAACGGGTGATTTCGCGGGAGCCGTACAAGAAGGTTTGGCCGCCGCCTTGCACCATCGGCAACTCGATGGCGTTGCCGTAGTGGTGTCTGAGCGTGGCCACTACTCGCTGGGCAAGGCAGTGGACGTGCTTGGTATTGGCCGGCGCAATATTGTCACGGTTAAAACCGACGAAAATTCTAAGATTGATCTGCAAGCCTTGCGTGATACCTGTGCCGATTTAACGGCGCGCAATATCGGCATTATGTGCGTGGTAGGCATTGCGGGCGCTACCGAGACGGGGGTGGTTGATCCGCTAGATGCCATGGCCGACATCGCGCGCGAGTACGGGGCGTATTTTCATGTAGACGCTGCGTGGGGCGGGCCAACGGTAATGAGCCAGCAGCACAAGCATTTACTAAAAGGTATTGAGAAAGCCGATTCGGTTACTATTGATGCGCACAAACAATTGTATGTGCCTATGGGCGCGGGCATGGTGGTGTTTAAAAACCCCACCACGTTAAGCGCCATTGAACATCACGCCGAGTACATTCTGCGGGCGGGTTCTAAAGACTTAGGCCAATACTCCATTGAAGGTAGCCGCCCAGGGATGGCTATGCTGGTGCATGCCGCGTTGCACATCATCGGCCGCAAAGGCTATGAGATATTGATTGATGAGAACGTTAAAAAGGCCCAAACCTTTGCCACGTTGATCGACGCCCATCCCGATTTTGAGCTCATCGCCAAGCCTGAGTTAAACATACTCAACTACCGCTATGTGCCCGCGCGCGTGCAGGCATTGTTGGCCGCCGCAACGCCAGAACGCCAACAACAAATAAACGCGGTCTTAGACCAAGTGACTAAGCGCCTGCAAAAGCAACAACGCGCGGCGGGCAAAACATTTGTGTCGCGTACGCGCTTTAATGTGTTTAGGTATCACCGTTGCCCGTTGAATGTATTTCGTGTGGTGATGGCAAACCCAATGACCACGGTCGCAACGCTCGAAGCCATATTGGCCGAGCAAGCCGAATTGGCGAAAGGCGAACGCACGCAAGTCTTACTAAACAGTATTTATCGGCTGTGCGACACGCCACAGGCCGTACACTATTAACCCAGCTGTTCGCAGCTCATTAAAAAATGCACTGTTTAAGGGTGCGCTTACCACACAAGGAGATTTAGCATGTTCCCAATTCCATTTCGCGCGTTGTTAGTCGTGCTGCTGTCGCTTACGCTGTTCGCCTGCGGCGAGCCGAGTTCGACGTCTGCATCGAATGAGCCTTCAGCCCAAACTGACGAAGCTTCGACTGATCCAACGGCGGTTGATACTAGCGCGCAAACCGAATCTGAGCGCTTAAACGCGTGGCTCGAAGCACAGTACGAAGAAGAGCTTATGCAGAGCCCTATGGCGCTGACCTTTTTAGGACGTAAAGAGCGCTATGGCGAGTTGGATGACTTCAGCGAAGCCGCGCAAGAGAAACAACTAGAGTGGAAACAAAATTCAGTTAAAACCATGCAGTCGACGTTCGACTACGAGGCCTTAAACCCCACCGCTAAACTCTCGTACGACCTGTGGGCGTATCAAGGCAAAGAAGCCGAAGCCGACTACAAATGGCGACGTTACCAGTACATCTATCATCAGATGGATGGCTGGCAGGGCTTTATGCCAACGTTCATGATGAGTTTTCATAAAGTTGAAAGCAAAGACGATTTAATTGCCTATGTATCGCGCATCAAAGAAGTGGGCCGCGCCATTACGCAATTAACCGAACGCGCGCAATTAGCGTCTGACGACGGCATTCGCGCACCACGCTTTGCCTACGAGATTGTTACCAAGCAAGCGCGCGATGTTATTACGGGTGTACCCTTTACTGAATCCGAAGAAGATTCGCCGCTATGGGGCGACGTTAAGGCCAAAGCCGCCGCATTAGTGGAGCAAGAATTGCTGTCTAGCGAGGACTCAGAAGCACTGCTGGGCCATGCCAAACAAGTGCTTACCGAAAGTTTTGGACCTGCCTACGAGGGCGTTATTGCTTACTTAGCGGCCGATATCGAGAACACCACCGAGCAAGCACAAGGTATGCACGCACTACCAAAAGGCGATGCCGCTTACAATGCTATGTTGTGGTCTAACACGACCACCGCGCTTACCGCAGACGAAATTCACGAACTCGGTTTAGCCGAAGTAGCACGTATTCGCGCCGAAATGGAAGTTGTGAAAGACAAAGCCGGTTTTGATGGCGACCTACAAGCGTTTTTTAGTTTCTTACGCGATGCCAAAGACGACGAGCGCTTTTACTTCCCCAATACTGACGAAGGCCGACAGGGCTATATTGATGCAGCAACCGAAAGCATTAAAAACATCGAAGGGCTGCTGCCCGAGTTTTTTGGTTTATTGCCTAAAGCCGGCCTAGTAGTAAAACGGGTTGAGTCGTTCCGCGAGCAAGACGGCGCGCCGCAGCACTACTACCCAAGCACACCAGACGGTTCGCGCCCGGGTATTTACTACGCGCATTTATCCGACATGTCGGCCATGCCTAAACGCGAGCTCGAAGTCATTGCTTATCACGAAGGTCTGCCTGGCCATCACATGCAAAT
>CAYGNS010000008.1:2584-13943 GCA_964351295.1 uncultured Gammaproteobacteria bacterium | reverse complement strand
AGTGCCGCTATCGGCGCATTGTTTTATAACAGCCGCCAACGCGCTTTCGCCCGTAGTGTCTAGATAGGGTACGCGACGCATTCGCAAGATCAAAACTTTGGGCATTCGTCCCATCGCTTTAAATGCGTCCATCAGATCTCCGGCCACGCCAAAGAAGAACGGCCCTGTGATTTGAAATACTTCTACCCCCTCAGGTAGCTCGCCGCGTTGGAGCTCGTAGGCGGCGTTTTCATCGTACGCTTGTGGATTGGTTCGCGCAGCGGATTTAATTTGTACCGTTTCGGCCATGTGTTTCATAAACAGTAAACACGCGAGGGTTACGCCCACCCCAATCGCTACGGTTAGGTCCACCAAGACCGTGAGTAAGAAAGTCAGAATCATTACGGCTCGGTCGGCCCTTGATAGTCGAAAAATATGCATGAAGTGGCCTATCTCGCTCATACCCCACGCCACCACAAATAGAATGGCAGCCAATGCGGCCATGGGCACGAAGGCCATAATATCCATGGCGAACAGCATAAAGAGCAGTAAGAACCCCGCATGAAAAATACTCGCCATGGGCGTTTTAGCGCCAGCCTTAATGTTGGTGGCAGTACGTGCGATCGCGCCCGTGGCGGGTAAGCCGCCAAACAGTGCCGAAGCAATATTGGCAAACCCTTGGCCAACGAGTTCTTGATTCGGCCGATGTTTATACCCTGTCATCCCGTCCGCGACGACCGCCGACAATAGCGCTTCGATGCCGGCCAGAAATGCAATGGTGAATGCCGCAGGGATTACGCTCTGTAATTTGGCAAAATCCCAAGCGGGTAGTTGCGGCATGGGTATGCCATGGGGGATATCAGGAAAACGACTGCCGATGGTTTCTACCGGGACAGGCAAAAGCGCCACGCCCGCCGCCGCAAGGCTGACCGCAATTAGATAAGCAGGTAGCTTTGGCGCCGTCCGCCGCAGAATGATGATTAGGCACAACGACAGTAGCCCCACAAGTAGAGTGGCTATGTCGATGCTGCTTAAGGCATTGAAATAAGCGGCCCACTTGGGGATAAAGTCGGCCGGTACTTGGTTTATTTGTAATCCTAAAAAGTCCTGCACTTGCGACGACGCGATAATGACTGCGATACCGGCGGTAAACCCAGTTACCACCGGGTGGGGGATAAACTTAATGACTTGTCCCATCTTCGCATAGCCCGCCACTAACAGTATTAGGCCGGCCAACAGCGTGGCTAGCACTAGTCCGTCGTATCCATGCTGGGCGATTACATTGAAGATGACGACCACAAAAGCACCCGTTGGCCCGCCAACTTGTACGCGAGATCCACCGAGCAAGGCAATCAAAAAGCCAGCAACGACGGCGGTAATCAATCCTTGGTTAGGTGCTGCGCCAGAGGCAATTGCCAACGCCATTGCTAGCGGCAAGGCCACCACCGCGACTGTTAAACCGGCCACGGCATCATTCTTTAAATCAGACCGCGAATAGCCGTCTTTGAGAATGGTATAGAGCTTGGGCGTAAATGTACTCATGCGCGGGGGCTACAAAGAAGATGCGTTATAGTGATTTGGGATTGTCCAATAGGCGCACGCCGCGCCCCCGCCCAACACTATTGGCCTCCTCGCCAATGAGCTCAATGCCTGCCCGTTCTAACGCGGTAACTAACTTTAGGAGCGAATCAACATTGCCGCGAATGATATGCTCACTGGCTTCCATACGCTGAATGGTGGGTAGTGATAGTTCGGCAATTTCGGCGAGTTGTCGTTGATCCAAACTTAATAGCGCCCGAGCGGCACGAAGTTGCGAAGCGGTAAGCATAATAGTGATGAGTGAGAGCGGTGCCGAAACCGCCGCAGTTGATTACTGATTGATACCCATATTAAACGTTTATACTCATGTTTAATAATTAATTTATTATGTTTTATATTTAACGTGGCGGTATTGCCAAAGTGATGAATTTGCTCGCAGTTTGCGTAGTTAGGGGTCGCGACCATGCGCTAACCCAGTTGTCGGCATAGTGCTGTATGGTAGCGAACTAATGTTTGGGACTTGGCAGGCTTGGCGCCGATCAGTCGTGGTGTGGTTTATTTGCAGGGCGTAATGCTCAGGGTCGTAATAATGAAACGTTCATTCCCTTTTTTAATGGCCACTGTTATCGGAGCGTGGTTTTTGAGTTTGTCAGTATCTTGCGTGGCTCACTCGGCGGCGGGGCCAACGGATGTGGGACTCAGCGTGCAGTTGTGGTCTGTGAAGGAAGATTTAAAAGCAGACTTTAAAGGTACGATTGCTGAGTTGGCTGACATGGGCTTTACGGGTATTGAATTGGCAGGTGAGTATGGTGAATTCGCCGATGACCCTGAGGGATTGGCAAACTTTGTGCAGTCTGTGGGACTGCAAATAAGCGGCGCGCACACGGTATTCGCACAGCTTGAAGAGCAAACGTTGCACGCTACGTTAGACTTCTTTAAGCGCGCCGGGGTGCCGCTCGTCGTTGTCGCATGGGACGATCGAGCGTTTTCTAAAACCACGGTCTGGCAAACCGTCGGGGACTTAAACCGTTTACAAAGTGTGGTGGAGTCCTACGGTATGCGGTTGGGCTATCACAATCATGCTGAAGAGTTTGGTGAGTATCGCGCGACGGACGCTGATCCTCTTGTGACGCTGTGGGATTATATCGCGCGTTCAACGTCAAACGCTCTTGTACTGCAACTCGATGTGGGATGGGCGGTTACAGCTGGAGTGAGTCCTGTTCAGTATGTTCGCAAATACCCGGGACGGTCACGCTCAATGCACTTTAAAACGGCCGCGCCAGCGCAAGGGATGCAATCGATTATCGGCCAAGATGATTTCGATTGGGCGGAGCTGATTCGGGTGAGTAGAGAGGTCGGCGACGTTCAATGGCTGGTGCTTGAACAAGAAGTTTACCCAGCCGATGTTGCGCCGCTCGAAGCGGTGCGCCTATCTAAAGTAGGGCTGGATGCCGCACTGCAAATTGCCTCTGCGCGAGCTGCTGCACAGCCATAAATCGTTTGTCTAACAACCCAACGGTAAATACACGCGGCTACGATTTTAGCCTTGCAGTTTACGATAGAGGGTTCGCACGCTAATTCCTGCCGCGTTCGCAACCGCTTGTTTGTCGTCGTTGAACTTAAGCATCAGGTGTTCAAGGTGGGCGCGTTCTTGATCGCGTAAACTGGGCATAGTTGGTTTAACGACCCCTGCATGATTGTGACCGTATTCCATCTCGATCGCTTGGCGGATGTGATTTTCCTCCAATAAATTGGTGTCACAGAGAATGGCCGCGCGGTTTAATAAATTGCGCAGTTCTCTAATGTTGCCCGCAAAGTTGTGCGTCTGCAGGGCGCGCATGGCCGGTGCGGTAATATGCAGTTTGTGATCGAGTATACCTAGCAGGTGTTCAACCAGATCGGGGATGTCCTCGCGACGTTCGGAGAGCGTTGGAAGCACAATTGGAAATACATTAATACGATAGTACAAATCGAGTCGGAATGTACCGTTTGCCACCATGTCTTTTAAGTTGCGGTGGGTGGCGCAGATAAGTCTAAAGTTACTAGTGCGCACTTCTGATCCACCAACGCGACGAAATGTTTTGCTTTCAATTAAGCGCAGTAGCTTGACCTGCGTGGCAAGGGACACGTCACCAATTTCATCCAAGAACAAGGTGCCGCCGTCAGCGTGCTCCACCAATCCCATTCGGTCGTTGTGCGCGCCCGTGAAGGCGCCCTTCTTATGCCCAAACAATTCGCTTTCAATTAATGTCTCGCTTAAGCCCGAACATTCCAACGTGACCATGGGTTTAGTGCTACGCTGACTGGCAAGATGTATTAAGTGACTAATGAGTTCTTTACCGGTACCCGATTCGCCGAGAAGCAAAACTGATGCTTCGGTGTTTGCCACCCGCGTTACCTGTTTAAGCATGTCAGTGAAAGCAGGGCTAGTGCCCACCACCGTTTGCTCATGTGGTTTACCGCTCGCGAGTGGCACAGGTTTGAGCAGCTCAACGAAGAACGTCAGCTCACCGGCGTGATCGAGTATGGGCAACATTTCAACATCCACATGCTCCCTACCATTGGGCGTTTGATGAATGTGTAACACCTTTTCTTTGCGCAAGGATTCTTTAGCAGCCATGAGCGGACAATCCTCGCCAGCCTGATCGCAGGGTCGATCATAACCATGCGACACCTGATAGCATCTTGGTTTGGTCGTAGCCTGTTCAGTCGTATCGATTGCCCCAAATTTTTCTACGTAGATTTTGTTGGTGGCCAGAATCTCGTACTCGGCGCTCACTAAAATGGCGGGTACATCGTAGGCTTCAAGCATCTGACCGAGTTGTTCTTGCATGGCAGTTGTCAAAAATGTCAAAGTAGGCGGGCTATTTTGACATATTTGACGAAAAATCATCTACTAAAATGGTGCTTGATTGAAAAGTTAAATAAAAACAATGGGTTACGATTTATGCGAGTTTGGCATGAAAATTGCGAATGCAAATTAAAGCAGCAAATTAAAGAAGAGGGTCAAAGCCCTTTTTGCATCAACCCAATTTATAGAGGAACCTGTGATGACAACTAACCCAAACGCTAGCGTTAAACCTGAGGTGTTGCCGTTTTATGAAGCCACCACAAATACCTTTTCGTACATTGTCAAAGATCCCACATCCAATGCCTGCGCCGTGGTTGATTCGGTGCTCGATTTCGATTACCCCTCCGGTGGCATAAGTTATACGGGGGCCGACCAAATTATTGAGTGTATTAAGAAGAAAGGGCTTGAGATTGTGTACTTAATAGAAACTCATGTGCATGCCGACCATTTATCGGCCGCGCCCTACATACAAAGTGTGGTGGGCGGCAAGATTGCCATCAGTCGTCACATCCACGTCGTGCAGGAAACATTCGGTAAGCTGTTTAACGAAGGCACCGAGTTTCAGCGCGATGGCAGTCAGTTTGATCATTTGTTCGACGATGGCGAGCACTACTCCATTGGCGCCTTACAAGGCCGAGCGATTCACACACCGGGGCACACTCCCGCCTGCATGACGCATTTGATTGGTGATGCAGCCTTTGTAGGCGACACACTTTTTATGCCGGATGGTGGCACCGCTCCCGCGGATTTTCCTGGAGGCGACGCACGCACTTTATATCGATCTATTCAAAAGGTTTTAAGTTTGCCGGGCGACACCCGTTTGTTTATGTGTCACGACTATCAACCTAATGGGCGGGAGTTGGAATATCTCACGTCAGTGGCCGAGCAAAAAGCCAACAATATTCACGTTAATACTCACATTAGCGAAGACCAATTTGTGCAGATGCGCGAAGCCCGCGATAAAACCCTAGGTATGCCGAGACTCATTTTGCCGTCGTTGCAAACTAATATGCGTGCAGGCCATTTTCCGGCTCCCGCAAGTAACGATATGGTGTACTTGAAAGTGCCAATTACCGGTTTGAAAGAAACGCTCATCGAGCGCAAGTAGTCTTCGTGCCTCGTTGTGCTTTTGCAGAGCATAATGGTTGGGTCCAGCAAAAGGAGTTCATAATCGAGATTAGTTATGCAAATAGAAAAATTAGACGCGCAATTTAGTGTCTCCGCCCAAATTACAGCTAGCGATATCGCGGAGTTGCAACGTCAGGGTGTGGAAGTGTTGGTCTGCAATCGACCAGATGACGAAGAGTCTGGTCAGCCAAAGTCGGTCGAACTCGAGGCCTTAGCCAAGCAAAGTGGTATCGCGTTTTTTAATATTCCGTTTACGGCGGAAACAATGACTACCGCGCAGCGCGACCAACTGCAGTCTGTCTTGGCAACGGGCCAACGCGTACATGCTTATTGCCGTTCGGGTGCGAGGTCTAAAAAATTGTGGACGGCGGCGCAGGCGAATACGTCTAAAGACCGCACCTTTGATGGCGTTAAATACGATGTTGTGATCGTGGGGGCAGGCTCGGCAGGCATCGCCACAGCTGCGAGTTTACGTAAACGTAATAAGCGGTTACGCATTGCATTAATCGATCCGTCGGCTGAGCACTTTTATCAACCGGGTTGGACTATGGTTGGCGGCGGCGTGTTTACCGCTAAAACCACACAGCGGCAAACAGCAGACCTTATTCCAAGGGGCTGTGATTGGATTCAAAACACGGTGGTAGGCATACAAGGCGCCAACAGCTGTGTGCAATTGCTTGATGGCTGTTCGGTTTATTACCAGCATCTGGTGGTAGCTCCGGGGCTAAAGCTCGACTGGGCTGGCGTTGAGGGTCTAGCCGAGACGCTTGGCCACAATGGAGTGACGTCTAATTACCGTTACGACTTAGCGCCTTATACTTGGCAATTGGTGCAGAACCTGCAACGTGGCACGGCTATTTTTACTCAGCCTGCGATGCCTATAAAATGCGCAGGCGCGCCGCAAAAGGCAATGTATCTCTCCGCCTCTGAGTGGTTGCGCAAAGGCAAACTTAAAGATATTGATGTGCGCTTTTATAATAGTGGCGGCGTATTATTTGGTGTTGCGGCCTATGTTCCGGCGCTGATGCAGTACGTGGAAAAGTATTCGGCCCAATTGTGCTTTTCGCAAACGCTTATCAAAGTGGATGGCGCTGCGCAGACCGCTTGGTTTAAAGATGCGGATGGCAACGTTAGCGAAACGCATTTTGATCTACTGCATGTGTGTCCCCCGCAAGTTGCGCCAGACTTTATTAGAGCCAGTGAACTCAGTGATGCGGCCGGTTGGCTAGACGTAAATCCAGCTACTTTGCAGAGTAGTCACTACGCCAATATTTGGGGCGTGGGCGATGTGCTCAATACCACCAACGCCAAGACCATGGCGGCGGCGCGCAAACAGGCTCCGGTGGTAGCGCAAAATATTACCAACTGTTTCTCTGAGCAAGGTACCACGGTTCACTACGATGGTTATGGCTCGTGTCCTTTAACGGTTGAGCACGGCAAAATTGTGTTAGCTGAGTTCACCTACGGTGGCGTGGTTGCACCGTCCTTTCCAAAGTGGCTTAACGATGGTACGCACGCTACTCGGCTAGCCTGGTTTTTAAAAGCCCGTGTGCTCCCGTCTGTCTACTGGCACGGTATGTTAAAGGGGCGCGAATGGTTGGCAGGGCCGGCTGCGTGAGATACGCAGTCAATTACGGTTACTGAGGAGGATGGCAGTGTTTCGATTCTTGCCAATCGTGGCCCAACTCGCGCACTACAACCGCGAGAAATGTGGCAGCGACATCATTGCGGCGGCGGTGGTGACGGTCATGCTGATCCCGCAGTCGCTGGCCTACGCAATTTTGGCGGGATTACCTCCCGAGTACGGTTTGTATGCCAGCATAATGCCGATTGTGGTCTATTCCGTGTTGGGTTCGAGTACTACGCTGGCCGTGGGCCCCGTGGCGATTGCGTCAATTATGACGGCTTCGGCGCTCAGTTCAGTGGTCGCCAGCGAGCTTATTTCCTATGCAGCCGGTGCGGCTACATTAGCATTATTATCGGGCGCTATGCTTTTTGTGCTTGGGTTATTGCGCTTCGGGTTTATCGCCAACTTTTTATCGCACTCGGTGGTCGCGGGCTTTATAACTGCGTCGGGATTGCTCATTGCTTTAGGGCAAGTGAAACATATATTGGGTGTGGACGCACAGGGCCACAGCTTTATGGAAATAGCGCTGAGCTTATCTAGCGCGTGGTCCGGCTGGCACGTTGCTACTACCGTAATTGGTTGTGCAACGTTACTGTTTTTATTTCTCGCGCGTCGCTTCGCGCAACCTTGGTTGCGCTACTTGGGACTGTCGGCATCTGTCGCGCTCAGCGTTTCGCGGCTCGCTCCCATTTTGGCAGTGATCATTACTACGGTTTGGGTGGCTCACTTTTCTCTGGCCACGCAGGGCGTAGCAGTGGTGGGAGATATCCCTTCGGGTATTGGTGAGTTACAGCTCCCGGCCTTTAATTTTGCTGCGGTTCAAGCGCTGGCGCTGCCAGCCTTTTTTATCGCCATCATCGGTTACGTCGAGTCGGTGTCGGTCGGTCGAACATTGGCCGCGAAGCGAAATCAGAAGATACTGCCGAATCAAGAGTTACTAGCACTGGGTGGTGCGAATGTTACCGCAGGCTTGTTCGGGGCGTTCCCTGTGACGGGCGGGTTCTCGCGATCTGTGGTTAATTATGACGCCGGCGCGCAAACACAAATGGCCGGCATATTTACCGCGATCGGTATCGCGCTAGCATCGCTGTTTCTGACGCAGTATTTGTACTACCTGCCTATTGCGATGCTGGCGGCTACAATCATTGTGGCTGTTTTATCTTTAGTGGATTTTAGTGTCTTCAAACAAGCATGGGCGCTCTCGATGAGCGACTTCTTGGCTGTGTCGTTGACCCTATTGGTGACGCTCGCATTGGGTGTAGAGGCGGGCGTAGCGAGCGGTATCATCGCGTCTATTTTGTTGCACCTTTATCACACCTCTAAACCGCATATAGCCGAAGTGGGCTTATTGGCGAACGGCACGCACTTTCGCAATGTTAAACACTATCAAGTTGCCACCGTGCCCACCGTTGTATCGTTACGGATTGACGAGAGTTTGTTGTTCTCAAATGCGGGTTACCTCGAAGATTACATCGGTGAAATCGTGCGTACTCGTCCTCAAGTTAAGCATGTTATTTTGCACTGTGGGGCGGTGAACACGGTTGACCTAACAGCGCTTGAGATGCTTTTGGCGTTGAATAAAAGGCTGTTCGAAAGCGGTGTGTGCTTGCATTTAAGCGAGGTGAAAATACCGGTGAAGTCTTTGCTGGCACGATCAAATTTATTACAAGAGCTTAGCGGCAATCTGTATCTGAGTCATCTGAGTGCCTACAATAGTCTAAAAGCGGCATGATGGAATGTTATATCTCAACCCTTAATTAACGAGAGTGATTTTTATGGAGACTATATTTTGGCCTTTAACCGGAGGTGTGCTTATCGGCTTGTCGGCGGTGCTTCTGCTGCTGGTGGTGGGTCGTATTGCTGGCATTAGCGGGCTAGTGTGGGGAGCCATGGCGCCCGTGTCGCGGGATCGCGCTTGGCGGATGTTGTTTTTAGTCGGGCTCATTGCCGGTGCTTATCTTTTTCATGCCATGAGTGGCATGGAATATCCAACCATTAACCAAAACATGCCGCTTGCTGCGTTAGCCGGCCTAATTGTTGGACTAGGCGTGAAAATTGGCAACGGGTGCACTAGCGGGCATGGTGTTTGCGGAATCGGTCGCTTGTCTAAGCGCTCGTTGGTTGCCACCGTGACCTTTATGTTCGTGGCCATCGTTGTGGTTACGTTAATTCGTCTAGTCTTTTAGGGTTACGCTTATGAAACACCTTAGTATATTGATCGCGGGACTCTTATTTGGCGCCGGCTTAGCCGCTTCGGGCATGACGAACACAGCTAAAGTGATTGGCTTTTTAGATGTGTTTGGTCGTTGGGATGCCGATCTAATGTTCGTAATGGGAGCGGCGGTTGTGACCTCCCTAATTGGCTTCAAGTTAGTGCTGCGTAACTCAAAACCGTTGTTTGAAAATGATTTTAGTTTACCCACTTCACAAATAATCGATAGACAACTGATCGTTGGCGCAAGCTTGTTCGGCATTGGTTGGGGATTATATGGGTATTGCCCAGGGCCGGCGGTGGCGTCTCTTATTTATTTGTCACCCGTAACGCTGGTTTTTGTGGTGACGATGTTGCTGGGTATGGCGGTGGGTGAACGTATTTCAAAGCGATGGTTTTAATGCGTTAGTTGTTCTTGTTTGTTTTCTGGACGTGCCATATGAAGATTCTCGTAATTCGCTTTAAACAAATTGGCGACGTGGTACTTACTTCGGTGCTGTGCCAGACTCTTAAAGCGAGTTTGCCTAACGCCCAAGTCGATTTTCTTGTATACGATATTGCTGCACCATTGTTTGCAGAGCAGGGCTTTGTTGATAACGTGATTGGTATCGCGTCGCACGTTCGAAAAAGCCCGATACTTTTTTTTAAACAGGCGTGGCGGGTTACGCGAGGACACTACGATATTGTTATTGATGCTACCTCTACGGCACGCAGTGGACTTTTTAGCTGGCTTTCTCCGCGAGCTGAGTATCGGATTGGACGCGCACGGGGTAAATGGTTGTCGCCGTATACGCATTTAATTGCGCATACGGAGGGCTATAAAGTTAATCAGCGGCTTGAGATGCTAAAGCCGTTGATTGACGATGGGTATAACCTAAATATCTGCTCGAAACTCTTGTTAACGGTATCGGATAACACCAAAAGTGCGATGCGAATTGAGCTAGAGCAACACGGTTTAGACCTCAGTCAGCCGATTTTCGTGTTCTCGGTAAGCTCACGGCTAAAACATAAGCAGTGGCGAATGGACTATCAAGCCGAGGTTGCGCAACAGTGTATTGAAAAATATGGTGCACAGATCTTGCTCTACGCTGGCGCCCCGCACGAACAGGAGGATCTATTAGAATTTATTCGCCTAGTGCCCAGTCGTGATCGAATCGTACACGGTGTTGCTACTCCCACACTTAAAGAGCTTGCCGCACTGTTGAGCTTTGCAACTATTTTTGTTGGTAATGAGTGTGGTCCATTGCACATCGCGCAGGCGTTGGATATACCTACTGTGGCCATATTTTCACCCTCGTCAGATATGGCTGAATGGGCGCCGAGCAATCATGCGCGATTTAGGTCTGTTGATTGGCATGTAGCCTTAAAAGGTGATGAGGCCGCTAATCTAGGCGAATTGAGATCGATCGCATCTTTGAGTCCGAGCGACAGCGCGTACCAATCACTCTACGATAGCATTACCCCACAACTTGTTTTAACAGTCATAGATGAGGTGATTTCACAACCTCAATTAAATCGCGACAGCGAATCGAGTCACTCACCAATTCCAATTAATACGGAAACCCATAATCGTAGCGACGAAGATCGTCATGGTAAATCTCTGCACTGAGCGCGCGCGTTGCGTGGTTAAAAAGGGCGGCTTTGGGCACGGTTTTATTAGCGTATTCGCCATAGGGAAGCATCGCAACGTCGTCCAGCTCGAGGACGTCCTTGTGTTGCGGTGTGTAGTGCAAATAGGTTTTGCTAAAGTGACTTTGGTACTTTAGTTTATATCCAAAGTCCTCGATTAAACCTTCTAGATCCTCGTTGATCGCTTCGAATTTTAGTACGCGATCTATAGTAATTGCGCCCTTTTGTTCAAGTGGGTGGGTCTGTTGTGCAAAATACGGATCACGGTGTGCAATGTCCAAGCGACTCAGTGAGGTGCAAAAGTCTAGAAAGGATAGTTCGGATGGTTGAGTTTTATTTGCTCGGGACAGCGACTGGTCTACCAATGCCAGAGCCCTACTATCGAAGGCTTTGG
>CAYGNS010000008.1:0-2574 GCA_964351295.1 uncultured Gammaproteobacteria bacterium | reverse complement strand
CGGGTTGTTGTTTAGAGCAGTGGCGTGGCGCATAAACATGAGAAAGCCACTCACCACATGGGTGAAAGGATTACGTACGATCTTCAGGTTTTTGAACGCATCATCGATCGCAAAATATCGATAAGTGTCCTCTCGAATGCCGTGCGTTTCATTGTAGGCGAGTCAACACTTGTTAATATGTACGGTGTGCGCAATTTACTTAAGCCATTTTAGGGTACTGTAAACTGAATTTAGAAGCATAGTTGTCGCAATCAAAGCCGCTATGCTCTAGAAAAATGGTGCTAGTTGCTGAACGGCCGCATTTAGCGTTCCAGAATAGATTGTAGCGGTGTTCAAAGTTTACGAACGGTTACGGATAAGACATAAGAAACTGTTTTAGTAAAAGCGTTGAAGCCGATGGCAACTTTAGGCATTACGAAAAAATCTGTCTAAGGCCTAATCCAAGGCCTAAATAGACGGACGTGCAGAAACTTATGGTGCTAATTTTTGAAACGGTGCAATAACGCCTGCATGAGAGTAAAACGATTGTGAGTGTAATCCCCTTTATTACAAATGAGATTATAGTGCGGTTCAGTAACAAATGCCTATGTAGCGTGCATACGCCCGTATCGGTGTGCTAGCCTCTAATGACCATAACTGCAGAAACTTTTCGCTTCGACAATCTGAGACCGCCTGACCGCTTTTGACAACCGATATCAAAATTGCCTTAGTCTCATCGCTCGATTTTCGGGTCGAACGTGTTGGACGCGAACAAACCCCTATTTTAATCATTGACGACCTACTTTTGGACGTGGGTGAACTGCGGCGTTTAGCCAAGCAGCAGGCGCAGTTTAAGTACAATCGTAGTAGCGGCTACCCCGGCGTGCGCGCAGCGCTGCCAATGGATTACAACAATACGGTTGTGCCGCCATTAGTCTCGGTTCTGCATCAAGTTTATAACGTCCCCAAGACGTACGCTCACGAATTAATTTTTGCGTTTTATTCGTTGGTGACTAAGCCGCCGTCTGAATTATCTCTGTTACAGCGGATACCGCATTTTGATTCCACAAGCCCATTCTACTTTGCTTCGGTACATTACTTAAACTCAAACGATAAAGGCGGCACTGGCATTTTTCGCCATCGACCCACGGGGTTTGAGCGCATCACGCCTGAACGTGCCAGCCCTTACTTAGAAGCTTCCAATGCGTTTGTACACGAGCACGGCGAGCCGAGTCTGGAGTATATTAAGTCCTCCAACGAGCACTTTGAGCTGATTGCCGAGGTGCCCTATAAACCTAATCGATTGGTGTGCTACCCAGGCAACCTGTTGCACTCTGGCTTGATTGACCCCAGTCGTGATATCGATACCAGTCCCGATAGCGGTCGCCTTACCGCTAATTTGTTTCTAGACTTTCGCGCACCCTTCGCGGGCTAGACCTGCAGTTATATTTCTATTCGCACCAACACCCGTATAGGCGGGATTAGCTAAAGGCACTTCCCCTAAACTTATAACACATGTTATGCTAATTTATTAAAATGGAACTGAATAACAAGACCCATTCTTGTCAGGACTTTATGAGTAGACCTGCTAGCTCAACGAATCAAAGTAAATCTCTAGATGGTCGTCGCCTGCGCAGTGAACGCAGTAAAGAAGCAATTTTGCAGGCGGTTGAACAATTAGTGGATGACGGCATTCTTGTGCCTACAGCGCAAGGAATTGCCGATGCCGCCGGTATGCCCATTCGCTCATTTTTCCGGCATTTCCCCGACATGGAGTCGCTGTTTCAAGCCTTTGATCAAAAACTCAAACGCGAATACGAGCGACTCTATGCGGCCGGTGTTCCAGAGGGTTCGCTCAGTGAGCGAATCGCTTTAGCCGTGCAGTTGCATGCGCACAATTTTGAAGTGAATAAGTCGGCGTTTCGCTCTACCAAAGCGCAACTGTGGCGCTATCAAGCGCTGCAAGCTAACTATGCGTATGCACAACGCTGTTTCCGCAAGCATTTAGACCAGCGTTTGCCAGAACTGCGTGCGTTGCCTGAGGATAAGCGCGAGATGGTGGATGCAATTACGTCGTATGAAATGTGGGCTCGATTGCGCGATCATCAACATTTAAGTGTGGAACGGGCAACGAGTATGATTGAATCTATGGTTAGCACATTGTTAGCAGACCGCATTCACGCCGAGGGTTAATTCGTGAGCCAGAAATTTAAAGAGCAGGGTGGGGCCGCCACGATGGACCCCAGTGTCTTACGGCGCTGGATTACGTCTAAAGTGATGAGTCGCATGGCGAGCGAAGCTCGGCAATTAAAGGTGCACGTTAAAGCAGAGGCGCAGCGCGCGAAGCGCAGGGTACCGCATACGATAGAGTATTTTCATCAGGTAGATGACGGTTACAGTCATCTAGCTGCGCAGGTTCTACCGCGTTTAGCGCAACGCTATCAAGTTCAACTTATTTGTCACTTGGTAGATGGCCCTTTGGGCGCCAATGCGCCTGAGCCGGATTTATTGTTAAAGCTCTCTCGGTACGACTCCCACCTAGTAGCACAGCACTATGGGCTCGAATTTAGGCAGCATCCAAATCCACCGGAAAAG
>CAYGNS010000007.1:0-14097 GCA_964351295.1 uncultured Gammaproteobacteria bacterium | reverse complement strand
TGGCAATTTGATTATCGATGTTCATGATTTAAAGATACTTGACCCAGTAAAATTAGAAACACAAATTAATCAAATAGCGGGTGTGGTGACTAACGGTTTGTTCGCCGCGCGGCCCGCCGATGTGTTGTTGCTCGGTAGCGACACCGGAGTTAGCAAGTACACTGCATGAAACTAAATGTAGCCTTAATTACTGTATTCCTCATCAACCTTTCTCTAAGCAGTCAGGCGGATTTTGCGAATACTGAAACTGAAGTGCATGGGTATCATGCGTTTGGGTTTTCAGAGGTTGCCATAGTTGCGGGGTTTCGTGCGCACGGTCATCGCGTTTACCTAGACAGTCTCAATACAGCACAAGCACTCGATGCGGCCATCGACGAACTGGGCCGCAAGCCTTCTGATAAAACCTTGCAAGCTGCGCGCGAAGCCTGGATTGCGGCGCGCATACCGTATTCATACAGCGAAGTTCTACGTTTTATATTCCCGCCCATTGATCATTGGGACAAATCGGTCAACGCGTGGCCATTGGATGAAGGATTGATTGACTACATAGAGGTCGACAGCGAAATTAGTCCCGACAACCCTTATGCCAATCTCAACATCATAGCCGATCCCAACCCCGTTATTCTTGGCAAGCGTATCGATGCCTCCCGCATTACACCAGAACTGCTCCGAGACGAACTCCACGAACTCGACTCGATCGAGAGTAATGTGGCCATTGGTTACCACGCGCTGGAATTTTTGCTGTGGGGACAAGACTTAGACGGCACTGAGCGCGGCAATGGCACTCGCCCGTGGACTGACTTCAGTCGTAAACGTTGCACTAATGGTAACTGCGATCGACGCTTTGACTACCTGAAAAGCGTGAGTACCTTGTTACTCGAAAACCTTGCAGACATGGAACGCGCTTGGCGCATAGATGGGGAAATCTCAGAACAAATACTGCTCGCCGAACCCACCGTTATGATCGAACAGATTGCGCAAGGCGTAATCACATTTTTAAATGCTGAGTTACTGTCAGAAAGACTCAAGCTACCCTTACGATTACAAGATCCCGAGCACGAACTCGATTGCTTTAGTGATCAAACCCACGCGAGTCTCTATCATAATTTTTTAGGCGTACGCATGCTCTTAATGGGTTGGTATCCCGGAGAGGATGCCGACGACGCCAAGCTTATTAATTTGCTGCCAGACTATAAAGAAAATTATAACGGGGTGTACTACTCAGAGATTGCGTTACGCGCTATCTATAATGCAGGGGAACTCGCAAAATCTAGCAAAGCAGCGGCTGCGATCAACCCTGTGATCGACGATAAGTATCAAGGCGATACACCACCCGCTTATGTCGGCTTCTTCGACGAAATGCTCGACCCTAACAATGCCGACGGCAAGGCTTTAATTACAGAGGCGATCAAACAATTGGGCATGTTGTCGTTTCGCTTAATTGAGAGCACCAAACGCTTTAATCAAAGTGAGCAAGGTCGATAAACGCTTTACCACGGTCTGTTTGTTATTGCTGTTGGGCATCTCGTTACAGGTCGCATCACAGCAAGATAGAGAAGGCCTATTTGGTTCAATCAAGAATAATAACCAGTTTTCTGACCCAGACCCGTTACTGCGCGGCACTGCAGTGGGGGATTTTCAGCTGGGCAACGCGCTCTTTCGCAAATTATGGTCGATCGGCACAACCTCTGTGCGCAGTGCCGATGGTGTTGGCCCATTGTTCAATTCGCGTTCGTGTCAGCGCTGTCATTTAAAAGACGGACGCGGCAATCCGCCCGGAGATGAACATTCTTTTTCGCCTTCTCTGGTATTTCAACTAGCTACATCAACTAACACCGCTCAGCAAATCACTGGCGAAGATGCGGTTGTACAGACGGCTTCAGACCAACATTATGGCCAACAAATTCAGCCATTTGCCGCGAACGGCTTACACGGCGAAGCCAATATTTTTGTACGCTATACCGCTGACGAGTTCACTTACCCCGATGGCAGTAAGCTCAATCTTAATAGACCCGCCTATCGCATAGAAAACTTGGCGCATGGCGATTTGGGAAACAACACAACACTTGCACCCCGTGTGGCTCCGCCTATGCTCGGTCTGGGGCTACTGCAGGCCATTCCTGCCGATAGAATTAAGGCGCAGGCCGATCCAGAGGATGCCAATCAAGACGGGATTTCGGGCCGAGCCAACTTTGGTTACAGTTTAGCCAACCAGCAAACGATGCTTGGACGTTTTGGATGGAAAGCCTCTGCGCCCACCATAAAGGATCAGGTAGCGGTGGCCTTTTCTGTGGATATGGGACTCTCAACGCCCCTCATTAATGTGCATTATGGGGATTGCACCGAAGCGCAAACCGAATGTAGGCGCATCGCGCGCATCCACGCCAATGGCGATGCTGAGCCAGAAGTAAGCCCGGATATTTTAGATCTCGTTACGCTCTATTCAGAGAACTTGGCGGTGCCGACGCCGCGCAATCAAAATCATGCCGACTATATCGCCGGCGAGGCACTGTTTTCAGCTATTGGTTGCCAACAATGCCATACCCCAAGCTTCGTTACCGGCACCGACGATTCAATTGATGCACATCTGCGAGTTCGCACTATTTCCCCCTATACCGATCTGCTGTTACACGACATGGGTCCGGAGTTGGCAGACACTCAACGGCAAGGATTTGCATTCGCCAACGAATGGCGCACCCCGCCATTGTGGGGCATAGGTTTAACCCAAACGGTGAACCCAATGGCTCGTTTTCTACACGATGGGCGGGCCGCCAGTATCGAGGAAGCCATAATCTGGCATGGCGGTGAAGCGGAACAAGCTAAGTTGGCATTTAGCCAACTCGAGCAAGCCCAGCGCGAACAACTGCTTTTCTTTTTGCACAGCCTCTAATACTAGCCCTTTAATTTGAACTAGGCGGCTGCGTAACCTCGCCATTAAGCAGCTCTTTAAACGCTAGGTAGCTTGGCATCTTGCGTAAATGGCCTTCGCGATGGTCAACGAGTCCGTAGCCTGGATTAATTAGTTGCCACCAGTACACGCGTTCTACCCAGCCAGTTTGATACGCAATCTGGTAGTACCACTTGAGGTACTTAGCTTGGGTGATCTCGTCGACGGTGCGCGTAGGGTTTCCCGAATTAGGGGTATAGGGCTTGGTGTTCAGTAAGGGCCAATTAGTCTCGGTAATCCACAGTTGATTAGCGCTACGATTCGATAGACGTGTCATTGCTTTAGTCAGGCGCAGCTTATTGTGCAAATCAAATATTCCGTACTGTGTACCGTATGGCGAATGGCGCCGATTAACGTATAGCAATGCGGCAGTAGCATCGATTTTAAATTTAGCCAAGTTCCATAAACTGCGCCATGTGAGTAAGGGTTCAAAATCAATTACCGACGAGCCCAATATGAATAGGTCTGGAAACTCCTTACGTAGCACCTGCACTTTTTCTTGCAACTGTAGCGCCTCGCCTGAATGCTTACAGCCCCACTTGGTACGATTAACTGCGTTGCCAATCCAAAACTGATGGGTGAATTTGTGAGTGGCTTTAAAAATTGTGCGCACCTGCTGCTGCCACAGATCCAAGTCTTCGGTGCTCGCGGGGCTTTGTAAAATATTAATAACGATATCTCTACCTTGCAACGCCTCTAAAAAATCCAGAAAGGGCTGCAAAGCATCTGCCTCCCAGCTAGGGATACGCACCAGTACATTCTGCACCCCAAGCTCTTTCACCATCGCTAGCATTTCGGCTTGATAACCAAAGCCAATGTCCAAACTCAAGCCCATAAACTCTTGAGGTGTTTTGCTCGATGGGCGCGCACGCAAACTAAGGTAGCTTAAGACAATAAACGGTAAACCAAGCAGTGCGGTGAGCGCGGTTTTACTGTAGTCCCATACGTTGCCCCACCGAGTGCGTGGTTTGCTCGCGTTCTTGAGCGTATAGGGTTGGCAGGAATAAGGATCCCACCAGTCAGGATGATTGCGCATTAGAGCCCTCGAAATTTAATGGCCATATTAAAACAAAAAAAGGCGCCGAAGCGCCTTTTTTATGATGAGCCTTGCAACTCTAATGATTGATAACTAAGGCTGGATCACCCAATATCTGCCAGCCCAGCAAGACATCCGAAGCTCCAGGTTCGATTAACGCCAACGCTTTTTTAGCCTTAATCACGGCGGTGCCTATAGGCTCGCCCTCGTTATACATATACTTGTTCAACTCGCTAGCGAGTAAGAACTCTGAGGCCGCTTTGGTTAGCGTACTGGCTCCGAGCACCGTAACGGCGCCATTTAGACCCGCGTTCAAAAAGGTCTCAGCCATGCGATTACCCTCAGGATGAACGAAATACGTGTTCCAACAGCCCCATTGTGTTACCAGAGTAGGTTTATCAAAATTAGTGAACGAGGCAATATCCGTATTCTTTAACAACGTAGGCGTGGTTCGCCCCCACTGTGTTGCGCCCGAGTGACCAATATAAGCCGTGACCGAAACGCCGGCATTTACCGCAGCGAAAATTTTGTCTCGCGCAGCTTGACCCCCATCAAGGTCGGGAAAAGCGCGATAGTCATTTCTTACCGAGCCTGCCCAGGTTGACGGAATGCCTTCAATCAACGCAATGGCATCTCTCGTAAAGTTTACGCCGTTGCCATTGTCGGCTTGATCTGCCGCCATCAAAACACGATTGGCGTATCCCGCACGCGCTTCGTAGTCACCAATTTTTTCAACAATATTGGCTAACTCAGCGGCGGTACGTACCGGAAAACGGCCCACAGGCAAATCTGGAATACCATCGTCATCAAGGTCGCCATACTTAGCATCTGATGGTGCTTGGCGTACTACTAAATTGTCGCCCCGTGTCGTAACGTACTGTGTTGGGATAAAACTTTTTGACAAATGCTTAGTATCATATCCCTTGTAGTCATACGTATCGCCGCCCACAAGCAACACAAATTTGGTGCCTAAATTCTCTTGGGCAAAACGGATGTAATTACTAATGGCATCGGCGGAAGCCACATGCAAATCGCTAAATTGATAGTACAGTTGCTCTACATCCACTACTTTCACGGAGTAGTTGGCCGAGCGTAAACTGACTAACGTATCTAGGGCTGGCGTATCAATAAAGTCGCTGTGCGCGATAATCAAGTACTCAGCACTACCCGAACTTATGTCTTCTAAAACTGGCGCAGCTTGAATATCATTCACAGCCATATAGCCTGAACGAGCCGCAACCACGTAACGACCGCCGCTCGCGTTGGTTTTAAATTTAACCGTTCCACTGTCTACAATTTCGGTCAAGATTACTTCTTCAACCGCTCCATTGGCACCAATAGCATAGACGTCGATGCTGTCGTTACTAAAACCGCCAACCGTGAATACTTGGTTCGGTGCAAACACACCATCTAGATAATCACTGTTAGCTTGAGTTACGCGGTTATAGTCAATAGTGAGCGTGTTTAAAGCCGCTACTGCATACGGTGTAGCCGCAATACTGCGGATATCGAAGCGAAACGTATTGGACTCATTAACCGTCGCATCCTGAAAATTAATGGTGTGCAACACGTTGCCATCAAATTGCTCGTCGCCAACTTCTACACCATTCACCAACCCCACAATGTGGTGGTCATTTCCAACAAAGTCGAAATCGGTGATACCGATAAACTCAGCGCTAAGATTGGCTGTGCTTCCGACTAATCCTGGAAGTTCGAATGCTACTTGTGTGCCTTGCACATCGGCGTCGCTCATCGCGAAAACGGGCCCATAATGCCAAGGATCGTTATGCGCTGGTGAGGCAAAGTCGTAGTATTTGTTTTCTTCGATTTTAATAGTTTGCTTATAAGAAGTAGACACTGCATCACCCGCAGTAAATCGCGAGCGTTGTTTTGCCATGGTAGCCGTGCGCTTCTTGAAACCTAAAACTAGCGCCGTTTCGTCGCTGTACAGATTGGTGCTTTCGGGCACAAAAAACTCAAGATACCCGCCTGGACCAAACTTACTGGAAAACTTATTGCCCACCACTCGACCAATGCTGTTTACAGGCAGTTGCTGCCCGTTCAAGCTGATCGTAAGCTGACGGTGCGTGAGATCGTCCAGCAACACGCCCGATGACGCAAAGTCTTCGTACGTTACGCGATACAGTCCAGGACCTTGTACTTTTAGAAGTGCGAGGTCTGTACCATCATCAAGCCCCGCTGTGCCCATTAGCGGCCAACTGGCCGCCAATAAAACGAGCAATGTGCGCATCGATTTAAGTGCTGATTTAACGTTTTGCATAGCAGTTACTTTATTCGTGATTGCCATCATTGTTGGCTGTTAAGTTCTTCAAACACTTCAGGTTGCGTGTCCCGTTTACGCAATTGCTCTACTCGTTGCTCCAATTGAGATTGGGCTTGAGTTGACAACGCGGGATTTGGCATTCTAGACACTTGGCTCCAATCAAACGCTGGCATATCTTGCGCTTCTGAACCATACACTTCATTGAGTTTGTAAGGCCCGTGTAACGTTAAGACTTCAGCCGTACTCACATCCACTAACGTAAACCATTCTTGCACAGCTCCTGCGTAGAAGAATTCATAACGTTTGGTCGCCAGCGCATCCGTGGTCTCTTCGCTAATAATCGGTTCTTGCGTGAGCAATTGCCACTCATCATCGATCAAAGCATAAAGCTGATATCCAAAATGGCCAACTTCGTTCATCGATTCCCAAGTGAACTGCACTCCACCACGTGCGGTCTCTGCCGAGAACATCGTGAGTGTTACTGGAGTCGTTACAAAGTTTTTCTGATAGCCAAAGTTTACGTCCGTTACGTTCACGCCGCCGCTCAAAGCTTGCTCCGAAGCACCGTCACAAACTCCACTGGTAGGACTGTCGCAAACAAGGTCTTCATCCCCATGCCCAAGCGCGTTGCTCACCAAATCGGGGTCACCCGTTTGACCATAACCGTCAATCGTTGAACCGGCTGGTTGCACCATCACTTTGTAGTTGCCATCTGGCAATCCGGTAAAGTTGTAGTCACCATTCGCGTCGGTCACCATATCGGTTACAAAGCTGAACGAACCATTGGGTTGCTCGATAAACAAGGCCACGGTAACACCAGCCGCTGGCGTATCTGGACTCAGATCAGCTGGGTCAGCAGGCCCACCAGTGGGGCTTGTTGTGCCATCTAGCTCAACACCAGGATCCACAGTGCCGTTTAGATCAGGCTCGATCAGGTCTTCGTCTTCAATAAACACCTTACCAGCCAAACTGTTCGAACCTGTTACACCAAAGTCAGCCGTCAGATTTGGACTATTAGTCGTTAATACATAGCTCCACGGCTTGGCATAGTGATCGCCTACGTTGCCAGTGATAAACGTACCGTCCTCGGCTTCGCTAAATCCGAGTGCATCAAAGATGCGGACGATGTACTGACCCGTTGGTAAGCTCGTGCAGTAGTATTCGCCATTGGCGTCGGTCACGACCGTGCGCAACAGATTGTCTACACCAGGTCTAGGTACTACGTTGCCGCTCGGAATCATTGGGTTGTTTGGCGTTTCGCTACGGTCGTTATCCGCCCAGCACTGCACGGTAACGCCTTGAATACCAGGCTCGCCCACATCCATTAGGCCATTATTGTTTACGTCGAGCCATACACGGTTACCCACTGAACCAAACAGCGTGTTAGACACGAAGCCAGCGTTCACATCCACTTTGCTGCGACCATCCACCTCATTAATTGCTATAGAGGGTGGTAAAACTTCTAATGGATTCAGATCTTGCAACACTGAACTAACGTCGGTGATAACCACTTGGAACACACCGTCTGGTAGACCCGTAAACGAGTAGTCACCATTGCGGTCAGTACTTGTTGTCGCGATCACTTGATCATTAGCATTACCACAACCATCCAGACCGCAATCTACAAGATTGAGCGTGACCGATTGGAACTCACCATCAATTAACTCTGCGTAGCTCACACTGGAATCAACATCTGAATAGATGGTGCCACTGATGTCGCCGAGTTCGGCACTGATACTTGGTGGGAAGCCGAAATCAAGGTCGCCAATATAGTGATCACTGTCAGACAATAAATTGACTGGGAAATAACGGTCATCGCCAAGTGCCATATTAGTTGGCTGACCAGATTCAAGAGTTGCAGGAATATCGGCTTCTGCGTAGGTAACAGTGTAGCCATCCTGCAAATCAGCACCCGATATGCCAGTAATAATCCAACTTCCATCCGCCTTAGTGGTAGTACTCAACAATGGGTCGCCGTTGCTATCCAACACATTGATGGTTACCCCGCCAATAGGTGCTTCACCCGCGTCGTAGAACCCATCACTGTCGACATCTGTCCAAACGAACCCTGACAATACGCCTGTGTCAGTCGCAGGTTCGTAGCCAATATCAACATCCGTTTTGTTTTCGCCTTTAGACAAAGGTACGGGGGCAGGATCAACCGTTAATGTTAGATCATCGGGTAATGTTCCACCGTTCGACACCAGTACGGTATCGGCATCTACCCGATAGTCACCCGCTTGCAGCTCAGAGAAGAGATATTCGCCGCGCACATCCGTAACGGTAGTTTCTAAGTAAAGAGGGTGTGTTGGGCTACACACTGGTGGGGAAAAGAAAATCGCGCTGCGACATAAATAGACTTCAACACCCGACAAATTGGTCTCGCGATCATCAGCAATACCATTACTTGTATCTTCGTCGATAAACACCTCACCACTAATCGAACCCGTTGCTGGATCTTTAATATAACCAAAGTCGATATCGTTGACTGGTGCGCCCGCCACGTTAACAGGCAGCGCATCGAGACCGCTGGTTAAATCGTAACCCGCGACCACACCATCTTGGTCGGTGACGCGCACTACATAGTCGCCATCGGCTAAGCCATTGAACGAATAGTTTCCATCAACATCGGTGGTGGTGCTAGCAATCGCTCTACCTACCACCCGACCTTCGTCGCCACCGTCATTAGCGGTGCCGCTGCCGTTTAGATCAAAGCGACCGTTTATAATATCCACTCCGTTCACAAAGCCGTCATCCAGCCCGTTCACTGCGCCGTCACCATTAAAGTCTAAGCGACCGTTGATTACCGCGTAACCAGCATAAACGCCATCATCTAGCGCGTCGCTAACACCATCGCGATTAAAATCGATATGGCCACTGGCGTCGACATAATAGGTTGTGAGCAGATCAAGCGTTACACCTTCAAAGCCCGTTTCATCATCGCCGTTGCCTGGTACACCGTCGTTACCATTAGCCTCTTCCACACCGTCTCTGTCGCGGTCTAAGAAAACCGTACCCGATATTGGGTTCAAGGCATTGTTTTGGTAACCAAAGTCTTGATTAATAATGCTCTCGCCAAGCGGTAACGTTACCACCGTGTTGTGGTCATCATCCGCATCTGGGTCCTGCGTATGCGTACCCGCTGGTCGATCCGCGAGCAGAATATCAATTGCATAGTCACCTGGCGGCAATCCTTCGAACTGATAACTACCGTCTGGCGCTGTAACCGTAGAGATGGCCACGCCAACTCCCGCACCCACGTCCACGAAACTTGGTGGGGTGAGCGTTACCGTTACTCCGCCGATTCCGGGTTCGCCGTTATCTTGCAACTCGCTTCCATCAGCGTCGCTCCAAACCGTACCCGCAATAGAGCCAGGTTGGTTATAGCCAAACGTAGGTGTGCCGTCGTCCCCTACCGTGTTGAGTACAGAGCTATCGCCGCCCGCAGCAGCAGTGCTTAATGAACCGCTGATTGCTTCGTTACCACCCGTGCCGGTAGTTTCGACCATCTTATCGAGCACATTGTGGCGATCAGATATTTGTAGCTGATAGTTACTGCCTTCAGGAACGCCGCTAAACGTAAAGTCGCCATTCGAATTAGTGGTCGTTGAAGCAACGACTTCACCACTAGAGTTCAATAAATTAACCGTTACGTTCGCAATGCCTGGCTCTCCGCCATCTTGTACAGTGTCGCCGTCTGCATCGAACCACACACGATCAGTAATCGTTAAAGTGCTCGGGCTATCAAAACCAAAGTCCACATCCGTGACGGTAGTTACAGCAAGACTTAACGAAACCGGTTTACTTATATAAGAGCCTTCGCTTTGCGGACCCACTGTTGGGCTAAAGCCTGTCAGGACCGCGTTATTAGTAACCCCGACCTTATAGCCGGTACCAAACGGTACACCAGTGAACAAATAGTCTCCATCCGGACCGGAAGTAGTGGTCGCAACCACCCCACCCGCTGAGTTGAATAATGTTAGCGTTACGCCTTCAATGCCAGCCTCGCCCAAATCTTGAACGCCATCACCATCCGCATCGCTCCAAACTCGGTCGCCAATAATGCCAGTGTTCGGATCAGCAATATAACCAAAGTCTTGGCCGGTAACTTCTTGACCACTCGTTAGGCTAACGCTTCTAATCGGAAGCCCATAGGGTCCAGCCGTGTTGGTTACCCCGTTAGGCAGGGTCGCTGGCACAACAAACACTTGGTAGTTACCGGGTGGTAATTGCGTAAACGCATAGTTACCGAACTGATCGGTAAGCAATGTTGGGCAATCCACACCCGATGTGCAGGTACCATCTTGTAGCTCAACCAACACCTTCGTTAACCGAGTTTCAATGATGTCCTTAAAGCCGACTTCGTCTTCGTCTAACCAAACTGAACCGCCAATAAATCCGCTATTTTCCAATAGTTGCGTGCAAGCCGATGCTGTCAAAACGCTTGATGGAACTAAGTTTTCGGTCGCGGACGCATTTACCACATTCAAGACATTATTCGCGGCACAGGCGATAGTGATCGAAGCACCACTGTCCGAGAGAGTGCTGAAATTAGAGCCTGAAATTCCGGCATCGTCGCTTACCACACCAAATTGTGCGCCATGGCTCACGTCCACGACATAGTCAACCGTCACCACGCAATCATCAGCCATGTCCCACGTGCCCCAACTAATCGTTGATTGGCCTAATGTAGGATTGCTCGTGCTCGTGCGAGAACACCCGCCCATAGTCGATACTTGGCTAGAGCGATAAGTAAAGCCCTCTGGCAACACATTGCTCAGTTGCACACCAAATGCGCTTGGTCCATCAGATACGTTTGCAAACACTACCCGATAAGGCGCCGAGGCAGGCGGCTCCAACACGCCTACTTGCTGCGTGGTTAAGTCGACGGTCATCGAAGGTGGGATTACCGACACCGTTACGTCTTCATCATTTTGTGAGCCATTATCGACAGCGCTATCGAAGTTTGCGCCATTTGAGCTAACTGTAACGGAGTTATGGTACGTGCCGGCTGCTTGCGACACAGAAATATTCGCATTTAACGTAACGGTCACGCTGCTGCCACTCGGCAAGGTAAACCCGTTAAAGACAGGCACGCTAGACGTACCCGTGTTCGCCAGTGCGCCACCCGTTGACCCGCCGGGTCCAGTAGCCCCGCCTGTGCGAACAAAAGAAGCTGAAGCAAATGTAAAACCGGCAGGTAGCGTATCAGTTACCCGCACATCAGAAGCCGTAGTCGCCGAACCTGAATTAGAAAAGAGTATCGTATAGGTCGCTTGCTGACCTTGATTGCGAGAAGGCGTGCTCGTTTCTTTATCTACAGTAAGTGCAGGGCCAAATTCACCGAAAACGCGAAACTCGCCAAGCGTGATGTAGTCATAATTGTTGTAACCATCGGTAACACTCAAACGCACAAACTTTGCTTGCACAGGTGCCGCAAAGCTTAAGTTCACTACAGTCGCACCCGACGCATTGCCTGTATTCGGCAAAATCGTGTAAGGCACGGTTACCGTCCAGTTGGCAGTGGCCCAGTTTGCATCTGTAGTGGTTTCGACCAGTATCTCGCGGGTTCGATAATTGCCGTCCCATCCGTCACCAGTGATGACAGACATAGACTGTATGATCGCAGTTTGGTCGCCATCGAACGAGTATACAAAGCGTTGTGGTGTGGTGCGGTTAATTTGTTGCGCCGTGGGGTCGTCACTCGACCAGACGTTGGGCGTGCCATCCGTTAAAGCGAAGCAAGAGAATTCGCCTGTGCCACCGTTTATTTCCTCAGAGGAACAAAACTCCAACAGTCCACGAGTATTTGTAGGGTCTTCAATTAAATTGGTTACTTGCAGATTATGCGCATAATCTTGCGGTGCCAGCGCGACGTATGATTCGGCGGTTTCAAGCACCCAGTCACCGTCAAACCCAGTTACATTGGTCGACGCGGCTACTTTAAGCCCTAATGTTTGCTCCAAATAAGCAACAGCTTCAGAGCCCGTATCACCGCGGGCAAAATCACAACCGTAAATATTAAGTTGTTCAGCCCCACGCAACGCAGGCTCGGTTTTTAACCAATCGGCCACTTGCGCTGCATCCAGCCAGTTGCCGTTAATCAGCAGATGCCCAGGGCGACCATGGCTAATGAGGTTGTAATGTCCCTCGGTTGCATCCCTTGTAATAGCATCAACTAAAATAGTTTGGTCGAGCACATTTTTATCCACAAAGTAGTTTGCGGATTGAAGCGATGAATACGCATGATCGGTAGCCGAATCGCTAACGCGCACCGTAAGCTGTTCGCTGTTGAACGCGACACTTGGGCTTGCTCCATTCACAATGGGTACAAAGCTCGCTATTAAGCAAGTAAAAAATGTCAGGGCCACAATCTTTCTGTGACTCTGAGCAAAAGGCTTAGTGAACGAGCGTCCGGTAGCGTCACGGGTTGCTTGATATTGCTTCATAGTAGTGCTCAAAATATGTGAACCATGTCTAATTCAGTTGTTCTGTCTTGGAAAACACCAGTGTGCTAATCAACCCGCGTGGTAACCACCACGGTCTTGGTTTCACCAATGGCGAGGGCACCCATTTGACACTGCACGGTGCCTGTATTGCCGGGCTGAGTACAATTACAAGCGGCAAGATTTCCCACCACACAGGTGCCACCACCATTTGAATTTAGCGTGGAGATCCAAGTTAGGCCGGCTGGTAAGTTGTCGTCCAACACTACATTGGTTGCAGGTAGGGCAGAAGTTAGCGTGTTCGTAATGGCAAGCGTATACACCAAGTTTTCGCCGCGTCTTACTGGATCCGGGCTGTCGGTTTTAACCACTATCAACTCAGGATCTGGAATAAACGTAACGCAAACACTACTTGAATTATTGCTTGGGTCGATGTCAACGGTCGCAGATTCAACGTCTGCGGTATTAAAAATATTTTCGTTGCCACAGATCAAAGTGACATCCTCGTCGGTGGCACTGCCATCGTCGGTTATGGTAACGAAGTTAGATCCCGATACTGAAATATCATCACTGACCACACCAAGCTGAGATGCCAAGCTGATATCCACGGTATAGTCGATCGTAATCGTACAATTTTCCGCCATCGTCCAAGTACCCCAACTAATGGTACTCTGACCCACGCTAGGATTACTCGTTGAGGTTCGATTGCAGGTTCCACTGGTCCCTATTGAACCGGATGCATAGGTGAAACCTGGTGGCAAAGTATTGCTTATAACGACTCCGGTCGCTGAAAGGTTTGCCAGAGTATCTGTATTAGTAATTACCACACGATAATCAGCTGTACCGGGTAAACTGACGGATCCGACCGTTAGCGTTGACAAATTAACTGTTACCGTTGGCTGTTGAGGCGAGCGAAACACAAAAGTGGATACTACGTATGCCTCATTATCTGCCCCAGTAAATGTGGCCGTTCCAGTCGCTCCCGAGCTTGCCTTTTGAGCATCCGCAACCACCAGCGTAGATCCCTTTTTACCGTTACGGCTTCGGTCTATTCGCTCAGTGGTACCGCCAGGTGAAGCGATATTGTTGTCATTGTCTACATACGATACGGCCCGAAGCACCATCGTATTAACATTTCCTCCAGCATTTACGCTTGGAGCTATTGCTGAAGTACCGCTTCCAGTGGAGGTAGCATGCCCCACTACAGGGTTGGTGGTATCAACACCTCGATATACTAGCACTGCGCCTACCACCTCTTGGTCATCGGCCATAGTGAAAGTAAAGTTTCCAGCGCCTGTATCAGCAACTGCCGCTACTTTGTAAAAAAGCGCCAGATCAGCGTTGTCGCCATTATTAACTTCAAACCGCTCGGTCCATCCCGCTG
>CAYGNS010000006.1:11052-14155 GCA_964351295.1 uncultured Gammaproteobacteria bacterium | reverse complement strand
CTCTAGCACAGGGCAGTTTCCCCAAGTTGGCGCGATTAGTCTGTAAATGCTTTAGGCCACAATGCTCACAGTGGGTGTTGTCGAATCACTGGAGTGGCTTATTTCACCGAGCTCAAACGCCATTTCTCCCGCTGCGCGTAAACAGGTAATGGCCGCATCGCATTGCTCGGCCGATACGACTACGATCATACCGATGCCACAATTAAAAGTGCGATACATTTCGTCTCGTGCAATATTTCCCGTGCGTTGCAACCAAGTAAACAGCTCTGGCCAGGCCCAGTTTGATTCTCGTACAACGGCATGGGTGTGCTCGGGCAGCACGCGAATGAGATTGCCAGGAATGCCACCGCCGGTAATATGGGCAAGGGCATGCACTTCTACTTGCTGGATAAGTTCAAGCAAGGCACGTACGTAAATGCGTGTGGGTTCTAAGACCGCGCTGGCCAACGTGGTGTCGCCGAGCGGCATGTCCATGGCTACTCCGTGCGTATCGATCACCTTGCGAATTAAGGAATAACCATTGGAATGTGCACCGCTAGATGCAAGACCAATCAATTTATCGCCGGCAGCGACTTTAGTGCCGTCAATGATCTTAGATTTCTCGACGGCGCCAACGCAAAAGCCAGCTAAATCGTATTCGCCTTCGGCATACATGCCTGGCATCTCGGCTGTTTCGCCACCGATTAGTGCGGCATTCGCGCGCACACAGCCTTCGCCAATGCCACTAACTACTTGGGCGGCCGTGGCGGGGCTTAGCTTGCCCGTTGCAAAATAGTCTAAGAAAAACAATGGTTCGGCGCCCTGCACAATTACATCGTTCACACACATCGCAACTAGGTCTATGCCAATGGTGTCGTGTTTATCTAAATCGAATGCCAGCTTGAGTTTAGTGCCAACACCATCCGTGCCGGACACCAAGACGGGTTCTTTATATCGTTTAGGCACTTCAAACAAGGCGCCGAAGCCACCGAGTCCGCTCATGCAGCCTTCGCGCAACGTGCGTTTGGCAATGGGCTTAATGACATCTATAAACGCGTCACCGGCGGCGATATCAACCCCAGCGTCTTTGTAGCTGAGCGATGCAGGGGCGGCTTTGTTTTGATCTGACACGGTATGTTCCTAAAAGGTTTAGCGAGATGAAAAAAGTTTGATATCGGGGGCTTAATAGCGAGGGCGTATTGTATCCGTTTCAATAATCATTGTGTATCAAAGAAAAGCTAGGGATAATCCACGCAGTTTATCACTGGAGATAATAGTAATAGCCAAGGATTGCGGCGGTTGTTGCTTTGATTATGGTTTACGTCCCGAATATTTTAACCTTGGCACGCATCGCCATGGTGCCGTGGTTGATAGTGTTACTGCAACGTCAAGAGTACACCACTTCGTTAATTGTCTTTGTAGTCGCTGGTCTTTCGGATGGTTTAGACGGTTACATCGCCAAGCGTTTTAACGCCCATACCCAACTCGGCGCCATCTTAGACCCCTTAGCGGATAAGGCACTGCTAGTAAGTGCTTATCTTATGCTGTCTTTACTAGGAGACATTCCGTTCTGGTTGATGATCGTGGTGGTTTTTCGCGATATCGTGATCATCGGCGGCTATTTGATCATGTTCTTGTTGTATGGGTCCATTAAGATGGAGCCGTTAAAAATTAGCAAAGTGAATACTTTCAGCCAGATATTATACATCGTAGTGGCATTAGCGGCCGCAGCCTTCGCTTTGCAGATTGACCTAGCGCTCTCGCTGTTAGCCTATTTGGTGCTGATAACCAGCGTTTGGAGTGGCTCTGCGTATGTGGCTATTTGGTCTTTGCGCACCATGCAGAACCCTGAATTGCTTAAATCTGATAACGACAAGATGTCTTAAATCCATAGCGCATCTGGATATTGGTTTGCCACGTATCCTGTTACTCTCATGTCTTCTGGAAAAAAATCTACGCAATCACCGCAACTGAGTCTACCCATATTAGAGCGGGTGCAGTTAAGTTTCGCTAATTTTGTGGATGAGCGAGGGCATAACAGGCAGTTACTAAACACGCTTCGCGCGCTCGTAGAATCGGCCAGCGCGAGCGAGCCAGTAACGAGTGGCCTCAGCAGTGTGTATGTGGCGGGTGTGAGCGGCAGTGGTAAAACCCATTTACTGATCGCGATACTCAATGAGCTTGCCAGCAACGGGCGAGGAGCACGCTGCCAATATTTGGATTTCGCGCGACTTAAAGAGTTTGGATTGTCAGTGCCCGAATTTACGCCGAATACGGTTAATTTACTCGATAACGTTGATAGCTTGGCGGGTAACCGCGACCACGAAACCACTTTGTTTGGGGTGGTAGAGCGCATTCGTCAAGCAGGCGCGATATTGGTGGCAACGGGGGCGCAGCCCGTTCGAGCAACGCCTTGGGCGCTTGCTGATGTGGCTAGCAGGCTAGCCGCGGGCTTACTTTTTGGATTGACCGAAATGAGTGAGTTGGGCACGCGTATGGCTTTGTGCCAGCGGTTCAATGCGGGCGGCTTGCGAGTGTCAGAGCCAGTACTAGACTATATCCTTACCCACTACTCGCGCGACAAGGACGCTTTGTTTGCGTTTGTTGATGACTTAGATCGATCAGCCTTGCGCGAACAACGGCGCATTACGATTCCCTTTCTTAAAGAACAGGGCCTAGTCTAGGTTTAGGTTTGGCTTAGGCGCGCAGCTTGCGCGCGACTCGAGCAACCCGCGCACCGAGCGCTTGGCATAGTGATTTTTCATCGTCAGTGATGGCATTGGTATTTTGCAATCCAGCCACATGACTCGCACCATAGGGAGTCCCTCCGCTAACAGTTTTCTTCAATGCGTCCAGCGTATACGGTAACCCCACGATGAGCATTCCGTGATGCAATAGCGGTATCTGCATCGACAATAAAGTGGATTCCTGTCCGCCATGCATCGACGAGCTGGACGTGAATACGGCCGCAGGCTTATCTACTAAAGTGCCGTTCAGCCACAACGACGACGTACTGTCTAAAAACGCCTTGAGTCGGTGCGACATATTGCCGCAGCGAGTGGGGCTGCCTAAGATGAGACCATCACATTCGACTAGATCCGCTATTTCAACAAAGGGGTCTCCA
>CAYGNS010000006.1:3824-11042 GCA_964351295.1 uncultured Gammaproteobacteria bacterium | reverse complement strand
CTGCTGGCTAAGTCTGCGTCGTTCGGATCGGGCACGCGGCGCACAATTGCTTCGCAACCCATTTCGCTTGCTACGCCTCGCGCGATTAAGCGCGCCATCTTTTCAACGGCACCAAGCCGGCTGTCATATACGATGAGAATTTTCATAGGCGGAGCCAGGTAAGTGATGGTAATGGTTTAAAGGATTGCGGATCGGATCGATGAAGTGACGGTTAAAAGCGCGTAAAGTCCTCAGCTGATTATGCTTAGAACAGCTTCAGGTGGCCGACCAATAATGGCCGCGTGGGGTGTGACCAAGATCGGCCGTTGCAGCAATGTTGGATGCTTACAGATTGCCTCAATCAAATCATCAGAACTCAAGGCGGGATTGTCGAGCTTAAGGGCATGATATTCATCCTCTGATTCCCGCAGCAATTCTCGAGGCTGCATTTTTAAGAGGCTTAAGATACTCTTCAGTTCGGCCGCACTGGGTGGTGCTTGCAGATAATTGATAACGCGCACGGTAACGCCGTGCTGTTCAAGTATTTGCAATGTTTGGCGAGACTTGGAGCAGCGGGGGTTATGATAAAGCAAGTAATCCATGGTAATGCTCCCGTTTCATTCAGAACGTTTGACGGTGTCCCGTTGCAAGAGTTGAGTGCTGCGGTGGGTTTAGTCAGGGTTAGCGCCTTAAGCAAACAGAGTTAAGGAGGTAAGTATGTTGCGTAAGTTTGTGTTGAGAGATTATTCGCCAAAGGAATGGGCGATGCAAATATTCAAGTTGCCAATCGATGTATGGCAGCGCTTTCAAACAGATCGCTTAACGCGCCATGCTGCTGCTTTGTCGTTTAGTAGCCTGCTGGCGCTTGCGCCGATGATGGCAATTGCGCTTGCAATGGTATCGATGTTTGCCTCCTTCGAACAAATGGGCACTCAATTGGAAGCGTTCATCTATCAGTTTTTGGTGCCGGCAGCTGGCGATGACCTTAAAGTGTATCTTGAGCAATTTGCAGGACAAGCTGGACAACTCACTGTTATAGGACTCGCGTTCTTCCTTATCACGGCGCTGTTGTTGCTGTTTAATATCGAAGAGTCGTTCAATGATATTTGGCGGGTGCATCGCGGGCGTACCATCGTGTCTCGATTAACTATCTACTGGGCACTTATCACATTAGGTCCTTTGTTGATGGGCGCGAGCCTTACTTTATCTACGTACCTGTTATCCGCGCAGGTATTACCCGATGGCAATGTCTTTGCGGGATTACGTAAAGTGGGTCTGTCGAGCTTACCCTTTGTATTAGAAGCGGTAGCTTTCCTTTTGTTGTATTTGATTATGCCGCACGCTCAGGTGCGGGTACGGCATGCGTTTGTGGGCGCGCTCGTGGCCGCCGTGTTGTTTTCCTTGGCAAAGAAGGGCTTTACGGTATACATCGCCAATTTTGCCAATTACGAGTTGGTGTACGGAGCGCTCTCTACGCTGCCCATCTTCTTGATTTGGATCTATTTATCGTGGGTGGTCGCGCTCATTGGCGCTGAGGTCGTTGCCGTACTGCATGAGCGAGCGGGTCAACTGAATGTTGCAGAGGATATTCGCACACAAGACTAACGTGTTGAAAAACCTGAGGCATTATTCAAATGCCGTACTCGCCACTGCGTTATGCCCAAATTGCTCTGCCTCTAACGCCGCCGTAGGCACGCTGTCGGTAGGCACAGATAGCGTAGGCTCAGAGAACTCTACAACGGTAGGCGCTGGCCGCAAGGTTAAGGCTGCTTGGCTCGGTGGTAGCTCTAATGCGCCTAATGTGGTGCTGAAGGTGGAATGTTCCGGGGCTTTAATGCGGGTATTGGCCGCAAGGCTCAGCGCATCTTGCTTGTTGGCCGCGTACTGCCAATTTTTGCGATATCGTGCGATTACGCGATCGGGATAGGTTGAAAACCCAAGCGAACCGTTATAGGCCGCGAGAGCATTACGTACATTGTCATATCGATCCATGTAGTGACGCAAAATATTACAGCCAAAACGCACGCTTACTAGCGGATTGCTCAGATCGGCATCAGGCATATCATATACCTCTTGCCAGAAGGGCATTACCTGCATCAGGCCAATTGCGCCTGACTTAGAGACCGCGTCGCGATTAAAACTGCTTTCAACGTCGATAACGGCGAGTACCAACTGCGGGTCGAGGCCATTGGCCCGTGCTTCGTTAAGAATGATCTTCAGCAACCTTACCCGGTATAGCGGATTCGGTATTCGCTGCGCAAGCCGATCCGACATTGTTGCTAACCATACTAGATCGCCGATGTTTAGATCTTGTGTGTCGGTTCCCGTCGCGGCCATGGTCAGTGCGTGTTGCAACGCGCGTTGTTGGGCGCCTGGATCGCTAAATGCGAGCTCTGCCTCTCCTCGAGGGGTAGCGCACGCAGAGCCAACCGTCAAAGCCGCCAACACACCGAGCATCAGCGCGCTGAGTCTTGTCCACATTAGCGGCAAGGTTCTCGCGGGAGCAGATATTCTGTGTTGTAACATTGGCATAACAGCAGGGTATACGTGCTAGCGTAGTTTTTCGAGTAATGTTTGCAGTGCACCTTCTAAAGGTATCACTTGTGAATCGGTGGCTCGGCGGCTTTTATATTCAAGTTCATTGCGTTCCAAACTCTTATCCCCAATGACAACTCGGTGTGGTATGCCGATCAGATCGGAATCGGCGAACATAATGCCGGGCCGTTCGTTGCGATCGTCTAAAAGCACATCTACGCCAGCGGTGAGTAAGTCGGCATACAGCGCATCGGCCGCTGCTTGCACGCGCTCAGACTTCTGGTAGCCGATGGTGGTAAGCACGACTTCAAACGGTGCAATACTTTGTGGCCAAATTATGCCGTGCTCGTCAAAGTTTTGTTCGATGGCGGCCGCGACTATGCGCGAAATCCCAATCCCATAGGTACCCATCGTGATGGTGACTGCTTTGCCTTGCGCGTCTAAGCATGTAGCGCAAAGTGGTTCAGAATATTTTTTTCCCAGCTGAAACACATGGCCTACTTCAATTCCACGTGTGATCGTTAAGCGGTCTTCATCTGCGCTGCCACTCGCGCGAGCGCACACATCTCCTTCCACCACCGTGCGTAGGTCAAACACCTCGGGCTCGGCACAGTCGCGCCCCCAATTTACCCCTGTAAGGTGCACATCGTCCTCGTTGGCACCACACACGAAATCGCTGAGATTAACCGCTGAGCGGTCGGCAATGACCGGCACCGTTAGTCCAACAACACCAATCGAGCCTGGCGCGCAGCCGATGGCAGCTTTCACTTCATCTTCGTCGGCCCAGGTTAAAGGTGAGGCGATTTTTGGATGCTTAGCGGCTTTGAGTTCGTTTAATTCGTGATCACCACGTAAAACCAGCGCAACTACGGGTTCGGTCACGCCTTTAACCACTAAGGTCTTGATCGTGCGTTCTATCGGCACTTGTAAAAAATCAACAATGGCCGCAATCGTGTGTTGTCCTGGCGTGTCCACACGTGCAACCGTTTGGGTGGCCGCTTGCCGCTCGCCGCCCACACTCAACGCTTCAGCGAGCTCTACATTGGCCGCATAGTTGTGTTTATCGCATACAGCGATTGCGTCCTCACCTGAGTCAGCGAGAACTTGAAACTCGTGCGAACTATTGCCGCCAATAGAACCCGTATCGGCCTCAACGCCACGGTAGGCTAAACCTACGCGGTCAAATATTTTGCAGTACGCCGAGTACATATTGTCGTATTCGGCTTGCAGGCTAGCTTGATCGATGTGAAATGAATACGCGTCTTTCATTAAGAATTCACGCGCCCGCATAACGCCAAAACGTGGTCGGCGTTCGTCGCGAAATTTATTTTGAATTTGGTAAAAGTTGGCTGGCAGTTGCTTGTAGCTGCGAATTTCATTAGCCACCAACGCCGTAATCACTTCCTCGCTGGTGGGGCCATAGCAGAATTCACGCGCATGTCGATCGTTCAGGCGCATTAATTCGCCACCGTATTGTTCCCAGCGACCCGATTGTTGCCACAGTTCAGCAGGTTGCACCGTTGGCATCAGCACTTCTTGCGCGCCGGCCTTGTCCATTTCTTCGCGCACGATGCGCTCAACTTTGCGCAACACGCGTAAACCTAAAGGTAGCCAATTATAAATGCCAGCCGCCACTTTACGGATCATGCCAGCACGCAACATCAGTTGATGGCTGATAATCTCGGCATCGGAAGGGGTTTCTTTAAGCGTGGCTAATAAATACTTGGAGGTGCGCATAGCGTGCTACAACAGGGTTGATTCGTGGTTAAGGAATAGTTACGTTTGCAAGGCCAACGCAAGGGGAGCTGATTTTAGCCGAAAACCAAACTAAAAACAGCGTTTGCGGGCGCTACCGAGCGCTTTATGCACATTGCCGCGAGTTGATTTGTTAAACTTACCCACTTCCTAATTTTGGTGAAACCGTTAAATTTATGCCAGCTATTAAACAAGACGACCTAATCGCAAGCGTTGCTGACGCACTACAGTTTATTTCTTACTACCATCCTAAAGATTTTGTGGATGCTATGTACGCAGCGTATCAACTTGAAGAGTCTGGGGCTGCCAAGGATGCGATAGCGCAAATTTTGATTAACTCGAGAATGTGCGCCGAGGGACAGCGGCCAATTTGCCAAGACACGGGCATCGTAACGGTGTTTGCCCGAGTGGGCATGGATGTAACGTGGGACCGCGAAATGAATTTAACCGATATGATCAATGAAGGTGTGCGGCGTGCCTATTTGCACCCAGACAACGTGCTGCGTCCGTCCATCTTAGCCGATCCACTCGGTGCACGAAAAAACACTGGAGATAACACGCCTGCCACCATTCATTACGAAATTGTAGAGGGTGACAAAGTCGAATTTGACGTGGCCGCTAAAGGTGGTGGCTCGGAAAATAAATCAAGGATGGTTATGCTCAATCCCAACGATTCATTAGTTGATTGGGTGCTTAAGACTCTGCCAGGTATGGGTGCGGGCTGGTGTCCGCCGGGCATGTTGGGTATGGGGGGAGGGGGCACGGCTGAGAAGTCTGCGGTGCTTGCCAAAGAAGTATTGATGGAGCCTATCGATATTCAGGAGCTCAAACAACGCGGACCGAATAGCCGTTTAGAAGAGTTGCGACTGGAGTTGTTCGAGAAGGTGAATCAACTGGGCATCGGTGCCCAAGGTTTGGGTGGACTGACCACGGTGCTCGACGTAAAAATCAAAGACTTTCCCACGCATGCAGCGTCCAAGCCCGTCACCATGATTCCCAATTGTGCGGCCACCCGCCATGCGCACTTTGTGCTTGATGGAAGCGGCCCTGCCTTGCAAACACCGCCGGCCTTAAGCAACTGGCCAAAGATCGCTTGGGACGTTGGCCCCAGCGCCCGGCGAGTCAATTTAGATACTCTGAAAAAGTCAGATATGCTCGAGTGGCAGCCGGGCGAAACGGTATTGCTATCAGGCAAACTGCTAACGGGGCGCGATGCTGCGCATAAGCGTATTCAAACATTGCTCGAATCCGGCGAAGGACTTCCAGAGGGCGTCGATTTCACCAATCGTTTTATTTACTATGTTGGCCCGGTTGATGCGGTGCGCGATGAAGCCGTAGGTCCGGCTGGCCCGACGACGGCAACCCGAATGGATAAGTATACCGACATGATGTTGGAGCAGACGGGCTTGATTGGCATGGTGGGTAAAGCGGAACGCGGCCCTGAGACACTAAAGTCGATTGCCAAGCACGGAGCAGTCTACTTAATGGCCGTGGGGGGCGCGGCGTATTTGGTCTCGAAGGCCATTACGCACTCGCGTGTGGTTGCGTTTGCTGAACTGGGTATGGAGGCGATTCATGAATTTGAAGTTAAGGACATGCCTGTGACCGTGGCGGTGGACACCCAAGGGGTTTCGGTACACAACACCGGACCCGCAAAATGGAAGTCGCTCATTGCCCAAAAAATTGAAGTGGTGAGTTAAACGGGCACCCAATCTAATCAATAGAACGCGTAGCGCATGATTGCTCGCATGTACTTTCTATAATGTGGTTAGGGCGGCGGTGATCGCAGTGATTTGTGTTGCCTTTATCGCCCCCGTTTTATCGGCCATGCGCACAGCATGGCGTGCCAGTTCCGCGTAAAGATCAGTAAAGTCAGGTTCAACAGGGGTGGTTCGCAGCGCGTTGATGTGTGCGGCAACGGTTGCTGCATCTCCCCGTACAATCGGGCCACTCAAGGCATCAAGGGTTCCTACTTGCTGCATATTATGCAAGGTGGCGTTAAGGATGGGCATTAGCGCTTGTTTAAACGTCTCGGGGTCGAGTCCTGCCTGAGCCGCGATTTCTCCGCTCGCATCAATGACTGCCGTAAAATAGTTACAGGCCATAACGCACGCCGCGTGATACAGCACTTTACTGTGCGAGGCAATTGCATAGTACCGAAAGCCAAGAGACTCAAACAAAGGTCTGAGTGTGGCAAGCGCTGGAGCGTCGCCTTCGCAAAACACCGCTGTACCATGTGCATCGTTCGATAGCAGAGAGATAGCGGTGTCTAGGGTAGGGAATGTATTTAACGGGTGGGTAGAGGCAATGCATGCCCCGACCTCGTGAGCGCTCGCTAAGACGCTTGAATCGAGTGCGCCGGCCAGATGCGTAACCACCGATCGTGCAGATAAGTGCGGGGTCAGCTCTGCGCAGGTGTCGCGGATGTGCGTATCGCTCACGGCTAGAATCAAAATTGTAGATTCGCGCGCGACGCGCGGTAAATCATCCGACAATTCAAGCTGTGCATTACGCGTGGCTAATGCCGAGCCCACCGATTTGACGCGGCGTGTCGCCACGCAAACGGAATGACCTTTGCGCGCACAGAGTAACGCCAAGCTTAAGCCTACTTTGCCAGCGCCGATGATACCAATTTTGTGCGTACGCTGGCTCATGCGCCGAGCACTAGGTCTTGTAGCTCTTGCGGGCTCCAATTGCGCGCTCGTTGCCCCGTTTCCACTTCGTGAACAAGCGCAATCAAGCTCGCATTGGCCGGAGTTGCTATGCCTAGTTCCTGAGCCGCGCGGCAGACCGCTCCATTGATGAAATCAATTTCGGTCTTTGCCTTATTGTGTAAATCCCACCACATAGACGTGCGCGCACTCGGATCAATGGCCAATGTCGATTGAGCGATTAACTTATAGATTGCGTTGGGCAACGTCATTAAACTTGGCATCCAACGTCCAGGAA
>CAYGNS010000006.1:2768-3814 GCA_964351295.1 uncultured Gammaproteobacteria bacterium | reverse complement strand
GAATCGCGGCTACTTTGGGAAGCTCAATGCCCTTCATCTTGGTTATCGTCAGCAACTCTCGCATTAGCGCGGCGATGACTCGTCGATACGCACGTTGCTCTAGCATGGCTTTGACCGGCACATCGGCGAGCGCATTAACGGCATTGGCTAAGTTAAGCTGCAATTTCGCCCAGCGGGACGCGAGCATATCGTGGCTTATATGTACGGGCATCAACGACGAGCCGATATCCAAATTAAATCGGGTCGCGAGTTCCCGACTAATAACCAGGTCGCCCTCGGTTGCCCGCCGCAAGTGAGCGGGTGTGACCGCGGCTACATTAAAGCCAATGATGGCGTTTTCAATGTGATTGTTGGGGAATGCGGCGCGAATGGGGTCGTCGCTGCCAAAACCGTTTTGACAACACACGATTACGGTATCAGGATGCACGAATTGAGCTAATTCAGTGATTACCTGGGTCGTGGCCGTACACTTCACGGTAAGCCAAATTAGATCAAAAGTACGCTGTTCCTCGGCCGCGACGCGTAGCGGCGGTTTCAGCTGACAGTGGTGGTCATGATAGTCCGAGAGCTCCAAGCCATCTTTCCAGCACGTTGCATTACTCGCGCGCGCAAGGGCTGCAACATTGGCACCGCGTTGCATCAACGCCCCCAATAAGAAGCCGCCCGTTAAGCCGGCTCCAAAGACCAGTTGACTGGGAGTGTTTAAACTTGGAACGGGTGACTTGCGCATGCTTGGTTCCTAATCTAGGGGCGAACGCATCGACGTTAGCCCAAAGCTTGATATTGATCAATTTCTTCTTGCACAGCAAACCATTCGGCTTCCATTTGCTCGATTTCCTTTTGGGTATAGGCTTGATCGCTCAACAATTGTTTAAGCTGTTCGCGCTGTGCTTCTTCGTAGAGTTCGTTGTCGGCGAGTCGGGTTTCGATCTGCGCCTTTTTTATGTTGAGTTTTTCGATTTCGCGTTCGCAGCGCTTTAAGCGATTTGCCAATGGTTGCATCGCGAGGCGTCGCTCGGCCTCGTCGCGTTTGCGTTCTTTTCTAG
>CAYGNS010000006.1:0-2758 GCA_964351295.1 uncultured Gammaproteobacteria bacterium | reverse complement strand
AATGATTAACGGTAGTTGGCTCAGCCGCCTTCGTTTGGGTGCGATCAAGGCTGGGAGTAACACCCCGTTGATGTTCTATCAACCACTTGGGGTAGTCGTCGACGCTCCCATTAAACTCTTGTGCACGACCATTGGCCACCAAGATCAAAGTATCCGAGTTTACTTTTAACAGGTGGCGATCGTGCGACACGAGAACCACCGCTCCAGAGTAATCTTGTAGAGCCACGGCGAGGGCTTGCCGCATGTCAATGTCTAAGTGGTTCGTCGGTTCGTCAAGCAGGAGCAGGTTGGGCTTCTCGTAACACAACAAGGCTAGCGCTAGACGTGACTTTTCGCCGCCCGAGAAAGGTCGGACGGGGCTCGTGGCCTTGTTGCCCGTAAATCCAAAACTACCAAGGTAACGTCGTAACTGGTTTTCGGTGGCGTGACCGTTATTGGTTTCGTCGTCCAATATACGCATATGTTCTAGGGGCGAGTGATCCAGTTGCAGCCGTTCAATCTGGTGCTGCGCAAAGTAGCCAATTTTGAGCTCGCTCGAACGATGATAGTTACCACTCAGCGGTTTAAGTTCGCCCGCCAGAAATTTGATTACGGTAGATTTGCCCGCACCATTCGGACCGATCAAACCAATACGATCACCTGGAGACATTGCAAACTCCAAATTTTCGACGATGGCTTGTTGGTCGTATCCTACGCTGGCGCTGTGCACGCTGATCAGCGGGCTAGGCGCTTTGTCAGGTTCTGGAATCGAGAATTCGAATGGTGAATCGACGTGCGCTGGAGCGATTTGCTCCATACGCTCTAAGGCCTTTAAGCGACTCTGCGCCTGAGCCGCTTTGGTCGCCTTGGCGCGGAAGCGACGCACAAAGTCCTGCATGTGCGCGATCTCGCGCTGTTGCTTCTCATAAGCGCTTTGCTGATTGGCGAGCTGCTCGGCCCGAATCTTCTCGAAGGCACTGTAATTGCCTTTGTAGAGACGCGCTTGTTGGTTTTCGATATGTAATGTGTGCGTGGTTAGTTGATCTAAAAAGTCGCGGTCATGCGCGATTAGTATCACGGTGCCTTGATAGTGCTTCAACCAGCGCTCGAGCCACAGCACGGCATCTAAGTCTAAATGGTTGGTGGGCTCGTCGAGTAACAACAGGTCAGAGCGGCACATTAAGGCTTTGGCGACACTCAGACGTACCCGCCAGCCGCCAGAAAATTCACAAGCGGGTCGCTCAAGGTCCTCTGGTTTAAAGCCAAGTCCGTCGAGCAACTGGGCGGCACGACTGCGCGCCGTATAGCCATCAATCGCTTCGAAGCGGACTTGATATTTCAAAAAGTTGGGATCGTCCGTATTGTGCAGTTTAGCGTCCAGTGTGCGCCATTCCTGATCGCCATCAAGAACATGCTCAATGGCCGCGCGTTGGTCTGCCGGTGCTTCTTGCGCCAAATGCGCCATCACCCAGTCGCCGGGAATATGCACATCTCCTGTGTCGAGCAGTAGCTCGTTCTTTAACAATGCGAAAATGCTGGATTTACCACTTCCATTGGAGCCCGTAAGACCCACTTTTTGGCCAGGATGGATTTGCCAACTGGCGTTGGCAAACAGTAAGGTTTCGCCACGGCGCAGGGTTACATTTTGAAATTGAATCATGGGCGCGAGTTTATACGCTTTGCCCCGCTAATCTCAAATTATTGCGGTGCAAAAGCCACCCCTTTTGAGGTTAGGCTTGTAGGTTAATGTTTATGGGCGTCGCTCGTTGCCCGCATCGCTAGCCGAGTGGCTAGCGATCGTGGTAATTACAAACTTTAAGTGTAAAACCGGTTAACCTAGGTATCGGTCACTGATGCCCGCTACCAGAATTGTGGCAATCATCAATGGTGCAACATAGCGCACCATTACCAACAGGTAGCGACCAAGCTTTTCTTCGTTAACGTTTAACTGCTCGGCTAATATCACTTTATCCAAACGCCAACCTACGAAGAGCACTACTAGCAGTCCGCTCAGAGGCAACATAATAGTAGCCGTCACGTCCACATCCAAGAAATTAAGAAAGCGCATACTGAACAAGCAAACTGTGCCCACCGCAATGGCCGCTAAGCCACCATACAAAGCGCCCATCTTTTTGCTTATGCCGGTTTTTTCTTTCAGATACTCAGCGGTGGGTTCGAGTAATGCGAGTGCGGTGGTCAGGGCTGCAAAAAAGGCTAAACAAAAGAACGCCGCCCCCACTAAATTTCCGCCTGGAGTAGATACTAAGGCAATCGGTAGAGTTTGAAAGAACAGCCCGGCGCCCGCGCTAAAATCTAGACCGAAGTGAAATACGATCGGGAAAATCGCTAGCCCCGCCAATAATGCAACAGCGGTGTCGCTCAGACCGATAATTAAGGCGCTCTGTGGCACATTGATCGAGCGAGGTAGATAACTTCCGTAGGCGATCATCATCGCCATGCCAAGGCCAATTGAGAAAAACGCTTGCCCAAGTGCTTTAACCGTGACGTTAATCGAAATTTTCGTCCAGTCGGGAGAGAACATAAACTGCGCTGCCTTGAGTGTGCCGCCTGAGTTCCAGCCCTTATTCAAGCTGTACAGCGTCAAACAAAACAGTAGTATAAAAAACGCGGGCATTAGCAGTCGTGCAGCGACTTCTAAACCCTCATTCACGCCGCGGCCAACTAACCAGATTGACAGCCCCAGAAAGAGTAAAAACCATGGAGCCAACGCGCTCGGCGATGCGACTAAGAGATCGAATTCGGCGGCTATCTCTATGGC
>CAYGNS010000005.1:0-15051 GCA_964351295.1 uncultured Gammaproteobacteria bacterium | reverse complement strand
CGAGTTTGAAGGCTTGTTCCCGTTGACCGACCGCATTTTACTCAATGCTTCGTTTGGTTAGCTTGATCCAGAATAGGATTCAGTTAGATTCGATCTATATGGAGTTGGGGTTATTAACGATACGGACAAGGGTCTTGGTTTGCCACGTGCGGCTGATTTGACTTATCAAGTAGGCCTGACGCTTGATTCGCAAGTAAGCGACTGGGGTACTTCAACAGCGCGTGTGAGTTACTCTTATCGCGATGAGTCGTTTTACACCGATAACAACCTTGGCTTTATCAACGAGCAAGGCATTCTTGATGCCGGCATCGACTTCTACTCAAATGATGGAAGCTGGGCATTCGGCATCTTTGGACGTAACCTCACAGATGAAGTAAAGCATGGTGGTGACACGCAACTGCCTACACTACTTGGGCCAATTCCTTTAGGCGGTACGTTTTCGCCTCTCGCGAAAGGCCGTACCTATGGTGTAGAAGTTACGTATAACTTCTAGTTTTACAGTAGTGCAAATAGAAAAGCCCGGCTGCTCGCGCAGTCGGGCTTTTTTTATTCTCAAGCACTATTTCCTCGCCATGCTTACCCAACTCCTGAGTTAAGCTTAAAGCGAGCCAATACGCTGACTCTAACCCTCGCGTTAATTTACAAAGCGCGTGCCAGTAGAAGACAAAGCGATGTTGCTGTGCTTAAGACTGAACAAACTCAGCTTAGAAAAACAACAAATAAATCAATCCAAAATACAGAAAGTATTTGGTCGCTACATACAAGGGCTTGTTCCACTTTTTAAAGCGCCGTGCATACACGCGTAAACCGTGAACATGTGAAAATGCGCGGTTAACGGCACCTACGCGCTCCCCTTCTTCGTTTTCGGTCACTGTATGACTCATAAGCACCCTACTCACCCACCGATTAAAGCGATCAATCGGTGCGAAGCGCATGGGGCGATGCACATCACAAAACAGGATGATTCGCATCTGGTCAGTATTGTTATGCGCCTCGTGGATATACGTTTCGTCAAACAGGACATCTTGACCATCACGCCAAGAATGCCGCTCGCCATCCACTAAAATATAGCAGTCGTCGCTATTGGGCGTAGACAACCCTAAGTGATACCGCAGAGATCCAGCATAAGGGTCTCTATGAGGAGACAACACTCCACCGGGCGGCAAACTGGCAAACATTGCGGCATTAATGCCGGGTACTTGTTCGAGCAACGCCACTGTTTTCGGGCAATCGCGCAGGGCCGACGGTAATGGGTCGCCGTACCACTTCAGGTAAAAGCGGGTCCAACCCGTGCGAAAAAAGGAATTGAACCCAACGTCATTGAGTTTATCGGACTTTTTGATCGCGCCTTTGTCCGCCAACTGCAGCGCCTCGTCACGAATTGTCTGCCAGTTATCACGCAAGAGCTTTAACTCTTCGATGTCATCGACCTTAATAATTGGATCTGTTTTTAACTTGGAAAACAGATTCATCAACAGGTTATACGGTGCCAAATAATTCGTATGCGTAAGCGCCTGACGGGGCACCGAGAACCTGACCTTACCGCGATAATGCATTTGCATAATCGCGAAGATATAAATAATTAGAATAAATAAACCAATATTCATTATGGCGTTCCGAAAATTCAATATTATTAATAATTTAGGCTAAAAAGCCTTTGTGCTTTAACGCAATCCTTGCGTTTTGCCCTCTTACTACGCGGTGGCGTTACGAGGGAAAATACTTATCTACTCAATACATTACACGGGCGAACTAAGCGCGTTTTGGCGTCGCGCGTAACCCAATACATACGCATACGTGTAAAGCCCACCAAAGACATAACCGAGCACAACGGTTTTAAATATCTCGGGAGTTTGCGCAAATACATTAACGAGCCATGAGCCAGTAAACACAAGCGCGCAACTTACCAAGATGGTCAGCGTTTGTAATTGAACTTGCGACCATTGCTTGCGAGTAGCAACCACCCGAAACAGTCGATACAGACTCTCAATAAGTACCGAAACCGTTAGCGTAAGCACAAAACTGTAAGCGCCCTGTGCAAACATTACGGTAATGGCGATATCGTGACCAAACTCAACGTTAATCCAATAACCCCATCCACCGTAAAACAAGAAAGCGAAGCAGGCACTTAATAACGCAAGCATGCTGGGTCGCACCGTGCTGTTTGCAACACTGGGTCGAATATCTGGAATATGGTGAGGCTGCTCTAACATATTAGCAGTAGTGCTCTGGATGCTCTCTAGAAGTGCTTTAGGCGTAATTTGTCTAACGGAAAAGTTTTACTCCCGTGTGACGTCCAAGCGTATTTTACGCCTTACTCAGTTAACAATGTTGGCCAATTTTTGTCAGCCAACTCAATAAATTCAACTTTATTCGCACGCCACTTGTCATTAACCGACTCGTTGTAATTAAGATACAACTTGCCATCTACAATCGTGAACAAATCGGGCTGAACGGACGCGGTCGCATTTTGCGATACGGCATAGGCGCAGTAGCCACCGTATTGTGGAGCATAACGTTGGGGGTTGGCCGCAAACAAATCGCGGTTTTCTGCGCTTACAAAATGCCACGTAGCGCCCATATACTCATGATTAAAGCTTTCGTCACCTACTCGCGCCGCATTGTCTGTGAAGTAAGCGACGGGGTCATAACCTTTAATGGCGACATTTGAGAAAAAGCCGGTGTAAACTGGTTCTAGCGCTAACGCGGGCTGTGTAAGAGCACTTATGGTAAAGATAATAATAAATAGAATTTTTTTCATTGGTCTGTATTTCGTGGTCATTGATAAATGTAAGTAAGCGCAATCGAATTGCTACAGGCCACTCAAATCGTTGGCAAACCCTCTATAACAAACGATAAGAACTAAGCTGCTTGTGTAATTAACTGATCCAGAGTTTGCGCAACAAGTTTTTGACAATGCTCAGCGCACGCTTTTCTAGAGTCAAACTCATCGAGATAACAGACCGGATGAAACACCACTTTCACGTCAACTTTTTTTAAAGAAAATAGTTTAGCGAAATGTGACCCAAAGGGCATACGGGCGTACCAGGCATAATAATCGCGTTGCGCTTGGTTCATTGGGAGACCTGCGTGATGAGTGTACGCAATGGTGATCGGCTGAATGGCGACACGCTCAGCCCCGTACACATCGCCTTCGGGATGGTCACCCAAATTGGCCGCTTCAAACAAGCTCGACTTGAAAGGCTCCACATGTGCGCCATCAGTACTCGTGCCTTCGGCGAACAAAGTAAGACGCTCTCCTTTACGTAAATGGGCCTGCATGGTCTCGAGCTGGTGGCGCGTTTTGCCCGACTTGCGCTCAATAAACAGGGTGTTTTGAAAGCGTGCTAACTGTCCAAACACCGGCCACGAAGCCACTTCAGATTTCGCGATAAAAAAGGCCTTTAAACTGCCTAATACGATAATATCCAAATAGGAAATGTGGTTACTCACGTACAACGCGGGCCTTAACTCAGTGGCCGAATTGATCAAATGTACGTGAATTCCAAAAATGACACGCATACCCGCATGAAATACCTGCGGCAACTCATTGTATCTAGGAATACGCAACAAACTTGCCAACATGTAAACCAAGGGCATCAACACGACCCACATTACCAGTGCGACGATGCGTACTGGAACGAACAGATAATTGCGTTGCATCATAGACTTAAAATGAATGTTTAACGAGGCTGTGATTACTAGCGAACATTTGTGCCGCGACCACATAAATCGCCACAAAGGTTGTATTGAAAACAGGGTCAATAACCGCGTGATCTGAAATTCTAGCGCCAATCTTTAAATAGCCTTTAAGCAACGTGGGGACCTTACCCGGATGTTCCTTGGTACTACTTCCAACATTGTTCGATGAGTCATCGAGCCCTTGCAAGAAGGCTTTAATAGAAACGCTCTGCACATGCTCCTTTACCCTTGGCATAAGTGACTCATCTGCTAGATGATGCTGGTAGAGGTAGCTTAAAATTTCTTCGTGGTCTGGATAATTCTGTCCTTTAAACGAAGCACAGCCAAACAACACGTCGTATCCATTATGCTCGATAAACTGCATCGTAAATTTCCACATCAGCATTAGAATGGCACCGCCCCGACCCGAAGACGAAACACAGGCGCGGCTCAATTCCAACGCCTTTGGGTAGTGCGCACGCAATGCATCTAAATTAAAGGCGTGCTCGGTATAAAAGGCTTGCTGCTCGGCTAAAGCGGTGCTGCTCACTAAGCGTATAGTGCCCACCACCAGATCATCCTGCTGCTTGTCTACCACCACCACATGGTAAGCAATTGGGTCCCATTCATCCTCTTCGCGCTCGCTCTCACGCATTTGCGGACTGGGGCACCCACCACTTTCCTGAAAAAGCACTTGGTAACGCAAACGTTGCGCCGCCTGCACCTCATGGTCATTTCGCGCTAATCGAACGTCATAGTGACCCGCCTGTATGCTCTGAGCAACCAAGGCTGACATCTGTTGAAAGAGCTTTGGAGGAATAGCCATAAATCACCTCTATTTAGATCGGCTTAGATCGATTAACAAGGTAACGCACAAGCTGCAATAAACTGACACGCGCTGCGCCGTGGTTGATATTTGCCTGTCCTATTTCGAAGGCTTTAGACCATTGCTTGAACATGATTTTATAAGCTTTGAAGACCGAGTGGCTAGGGTCGTACATATTGGTCGACTCAGAGGTTACACCGTTTACTTCAAGCACCTTTATGCCCTGCCCCGCCCGTAGCGATACTTTGTTGGGGACACGGAGATCAAATCGTCCAAAGAAAAACCCAGGTATTTGGGCACTAATGGTGTGCATAGTTGCTGCTAAATCAGGAGTAATTAACGCATTGGCATCCAGAAACACTGACCCGCGGCAATGTGACCCTATTTCAACTACTTTAAATTGGCTTCCTGCGGCGAGTACCGTAGACAATTTATCAGCGTGGAGACGCAGCAAAAATGCCGCCATATAGTGCGTTCTAGAGTTAGCCATCAATAGTTGTTCAAGCGAGCTTCGCCCGTCACCAACAATGACTGGAAAAGTTTTTTCTGTAATCGAAAATACTTGTCCCTGCGCAGCAGCTGGATGGCGCATGTAAAATACGCCAAATTCTTCGCCTTCGATGTGCTCCTGCAGCAATATGGGACCCGTCGCGCTGCGTAGATAAGCATGCAACGCCGTGGCATCGCGCACCACACTGACACCACTACCACGTTGGCCAGCGTCAGGTTTCAACACCACCGGATACTGTAACGCCAATTGCTGCATTGCTTGCTCAGCCGCAGCAATGCGACTCGCTGTGTCGTGGCCACTAATAAGTTCGAAGCGAGCCAGCTCAGCAATGCCTCTTAGCGGCTCAAGCGCCTGCGCTTTGCGCTCGCCAAATAGCCCACTCATGACAAAGCCAGGATTTACTGATAGAAAGGCTAAGCTACGATAGCGTAAGGTAAGCAAAATTATCCACACCACTATGGGCTGGTAGAACACCCAAGATGGCCAAAACTCCCAGCGTAGCGCCCGCCGCCATTTAGAACGTACTAGCTGCCAACTGCGCTCACTTAGCCAAGTTCTCATGGCAAAATTATCGACTAGCTCGCTGTCACACTATTGCGTCGACGTGCCGAATCTGGCGCACTGACTGTACTCTGACGCGCATCAAGCAGACTCAGACTCAGCGGCTCACCTAATTCGCTTTCGCAAGGAGGACCATCCGCGTAGGCAAACGTCGCCGTTTGCGCATTCACACAAATGTGACTTAGGCTAACCGTTTGCGCCTCGGTTCGATGCATACAAACCGATTCCTTTGAAGGATGGGGATAATGACTGCGATGAAAGTCTATAAAATCGTCGCGCAACTGCGAAGTTGACAAGCCCTGCGCGTGATAGCTTTGCCGCCGCATAGCCTTGACGTGTTGCGAGTCCACCGCTGACGAGGACTTAGGTTGAGTAACGTCTACTTCGACCCGTATGCCATGACCGTCCCACACGAATAAACGATTGCCACCATCGGGCGCAATAATAAACATTCTAAACGCACGAAAATCATGCAAGTCCAAACCAATAAAGCGTAAATGCGCGGACCGCAAACTGCTCGTATCCGCAAAACTACGTACCAATTCGCCGCGCGACACCCACGGTTTATACGTTTTAATTTGCTCAAATTGATAATGGTTAAGTAAACAAACTGTATAGCCCAGATGGTTCACCGCAATCCAGGTTCCCCCGGCATCGGCGTCGGTAGGCGCTATATAGCTCACGCCATTTTGACGGGCGAGACTCGGCTTAGTTGCGCGCTTGCGCAGCACGCTTTCGTCGCGATTGAAGAACAGCTCATAACCGTCTTGATGTGTGAACCAAGTGAGAGTACACATCCTGCGTTACCCAACAGCGACGTTGCTTTCGTCGTTGAAAGCCTTAGTAGCAACGGCCACCCCAAAATCAGGCGCCGTTTTAACACCTTGCATGCGCGCCATGGCCGCAATCAGCGCGTAATGATGCACACTATGCGCCTGCAGAAACAGCAACTCACGCGCTACCGACGACTGCACAGACTTACACGTTTGTTGATCGCTAATCATAATGGCGGCATTTAGAGAGTCTGTATCGAGTGCAGCAAGTTCTTGGATTACCTGAGCCATAACGCGCCTTGCATACGGTAGATCACGCTCTAATTTAAGCTCGCGTGCGCGTGCATCAAAGCAGATTTGGGCACTGTGTAACTGCTCTAAAAAGCAGCGATAGTGCTCTAAAAGATGACGATAGTGAGCACCAATCGTGGCCAAAAACGCAGGTTGTTGCGAGGCGGTGAATTGCGTAGGCGTGAGCCGGTCTAACAATGCCGCGCCTTCCTGCAACGTTTCTAAATTAGATTGAATGAGTGATAAGTATGAATTCACGAGCGATTTCGGAGCAGCCACTGAAGGCGATTAATAAAGTTTGCTTGTTAAGACCCTATCAGGACAAAAGATCTTACACAACCTATTGGATTAGAGCGAATCGTTGTCGTTTCCGCCATACCAATTTTTTGTGTAATGGGGCTTATCAGCCGATTCTCAACCCACCTCAACCAGTCAGCAAGGATCGATTAGCAAAGACCACTGCGCAGCCACCGCAACAGCGGCTGTTTCCGTACGCAATATTGTTGGCCCTAGGCGCACTGCGACCACTCGCGCTTCGGTAAATGCCGCGCACTCTGGTGGAGAAAATCCGCCTTCTGGGCCGATTGCCACACACCAATCGATCTTTACTTGATCGACCAGAACACCACACTGCGACAACGCTTTGGCATTATCCCCTGCATGAGCATACAAGAGACCAGACTTTGGGGAGTTGAGTGAAGCATAGTGCTGCAATAAGCTTCTTACTGTGTGTTCGGCGCCAATTTGCAACAACCAAGGGTTATCAGACTGCTTACACGCCTCCAAGGCATAGCGTTGTAGTTTACTGAGCAGACTCAAACTACTTTGCTGTACCGAATACTGGCATTTAAGTGGAATAAAATGAACCACTCCAAGTTGCGCCAGCATATCAACGAGGGTTCTTAAGCGGTCTCCCTTAGGGAGTGCACTCGCGATAGTCAAGCTAGGCTGCGCATTCGGTGTATGAACAACCGACAGGACTTTTAGCTGGGCGACAGAGTTGTCTGCGTTTACGAGTTCACATTGAGCACTAAGCCCCTGACCGTTGATAACAGATACAGTATCTCCGATACGCAAGCGTCGCGCCTTAAGCGCATGCTGAGACTCGTCGAGACTTAGCGCAATGTCAACCGACTCGCTATTGAGTTGAGGATGATAAAAGCTAGGCATAGCACTTAGTGTTTAAGGTATACGTCATAGTTCACAAGATTCGCGGTAAATGTCGTGTTTACTCTCGGCAGTAGAGGTTCGGCATAATGTGGCCGTTTGACCACTAGGCGCGGAACGCCTTGCGCCAGTAATGCCGCCGCTGTAGCTGAGGCATCGGGGTCTCCGTGCAACAAGCCTTGGGCAAATTGCATTTGCTTATTACTTTTTGCCGCTTTATTACGCTTAGGCGGAAACATCGGGTCGAAGTACACACAGTCAAATGTATGCGCCGCGCGCTCCGGAGTCCTAGCGTTAAGCTCGGCGTACACGGTATCGGCCGTACCAAACTCGATTTGCGGAACACTAAAATTCGGTAACGCTTGGCGTTGCAATGCTTGGCTAAGTGTTCGCATCGCTTGATGGAGCATCATGGCCATTAGCGGATGGCGTTCTGCGCTCACGACCTTTAAACCTTGATGCGCGAACAATAGCGCGTCATTCCCCCACCCTCCCGATGCGTCGAATACGGTACGGGTCTTTTTGCCGAGCGCTTGATTCAACGGTCCCTTCTTAGCCGCTTGTCCGCGCTGTAGGTTGGCGATCCACGTGGCACAAGCCACCTCCAACTTTAGCTCTTCGTTCGCTTGTTTCCAGAGCAACTGCAAACGGTCGTTGGCGGCGGGTTGTCGCAACAATAGCTGCAAAGGGGCTAACGCACTGGTCTCCGCAAAACGACTGGCAGACTGTGCATGCTCGCAGAACCAGGGTGCGTAAGGGGCGAAAGTGCTTAGCGCTGAATTTTCAACTTCAAGCTCAAAGCCAGGGCTCTGAATAAGCTTGGACTGAGCCATTATAAGAAGACGCTATTCAGTCGTAACGCTAAGCACACTTGCGAACAGTATCAACGCTTGCAACCGAACGCTAATCAAAGCTTAAAGAAAGTTGGCCGCCACGAGCGGATCGACGTCGGCTTGATAATCCACACCGTCAATACGAAATCCAAAGAGACGTAAAAATTCTCTTTGATATTCATCAAAATCGCTTAGCTCATGCAAGTTTTCGGTAGTGACCTTAGGCCAAATGGCCTCGACTCTTGCCTGCATCTCCGGTAACAACTCTAATTCGTCAACACGAAATCGATTGTCTTTGTCTAGTCGCGGGGACGAGTTGTAGATGCACTCCTGATAAAGACGGTGTAACTGCTCAATACAACCCTCATGCGTGCCCGCGGCCTGCATTTCTTTAAACAGAATGGCAAGATACAGTGGCATGACGGGAATAGCAGAACTAGACTGGGTAACGACGGCCTTGAGCACCGACACATTAGCTGACACATTAGCTGACACATTGTCGAACTGATTAAGCGCGATAGCGGCCCGATCTAGATCTTCCTTGGCCTTGCCTATTGTGGCATGACCATAGATGGGCTTAGTAAGCTTATCGCCAATATACGTATACGCGACCGTTTTACACTGGTCAGCGAGCACGCCAGCTTGGTTAAGAGCCGCAATCCACAGTTCCCAATCTTCGCCACCCATTACTTTCACAGTATTGGCTATTTCTTCCTCAGTCGCGGGTTCTACGGTAATTTCCCCCACTTGCTGAGTATCCGTATTGAGATTTTTAGATGTGTAGGCTGCGCCAATTGGCTTAAGGGTTGAGGAGTAAACCACGCCCGTTTCGGGGTCCGTACGCCGAGGCGATGCTAAGCTGTAAACTACCAGATCAATTTTACCTAGGTCGGCACGAATAAGGTCGATGGCTTGCTGTTTTACGTCTTTAGAAAAAGCGTCGCCGTTAATACTTTTCGCATACAAGCCCTCAGCATGAGCCGCAGCTTCAAACGCAGCCGAGTTGTAATAGCCTGCCGACGCTGTTTTACGATCCGTGGGCGGCTTCTCAAAGAACACCCCTAAGGTGCTCGCTTGATACCCAAACGCAGCGGTTATTCTCGACGCCAGGCCATAGCCTGTGGAGGCACCAATCACCAACACATTTTGCGGCTGCCCATGTTCACGCGCAAACGTCTGCGCCTTGGTGGCTGCAATCTGCTCTTGAACATTGGCCGCACACCCAACTGGATGCGCATTAGTACAAATAAAGCCACGGATTTTAGGTTGAATAATCATCGTTCTTCTCGCCTCTCTTAATTCAGATCTCGGTCAGTTTAGTTGACCGTGCATAATTTTAACGCTTTGTCCGGAAGCACTACTCCTACCATCAAGTACCCTAACAAAGTGACCAACATATGAGCCAATTTGGTGCACTTTGTCGCCAAGCAATACGGCGTTATAGCGCCGCTTCGTCGATATCTTTGGACGCTTCTTGATTCAATTTGTACAGGTAGCTAGCAAACACTGAATTGCCATTGCGCTGTGCGACCAAAGCGCGGGTCGCTTCTTTTATTTGGTCGTTCACTTGGCTCAAATCCCCTGGCTGAATCCGCTTAAGACGCAGCAAATGAAAATCGCCATTTTCGGACTGCAAGGTATCAATGCTCGAACCGTTTACATCCAGACGCATGGTGCTTACTTTTTGCACAATATCCGCGGCTACTGGTAAGTCTGGGTCAATTAGCGCAACGGTGTATTCATAGGCGCGCAGCTCAGGAGCAGCGACCACTTCCTCCCAACTCGACTGTGCTTTAGTTTGCAGTGTTTCAATTGCAGCTTGCGCGGCGGCCGCAGCGCGTTGATTGATCAATGCGGCTTCAATTTGCTCGGCAACCAAAGCTAGTTCTTGCGGAGCCGCCGGCTTGAAGTCAAGCTTGCGCAGCGCGACGTAGTTGCCTTCGCTAACTTCGATGGGATCCGAGTTCAAACCGTCTTCGGTAACCGTCACATCGAACGCCGCAGCACGCACCGCCGCATTAGCGGCAACGCCGTCACCCTCTTCGCGGGTGAAATGCTCAGTGGTGCGTATTTCCAAGCCCAACGCTTGCGCTACTGGTTGCAAACTTTCAGCGGATTCAAATACTAAATTACGCATCTCCAACAATCGTTCAGCAAACAGAGACTGTGCTTCAGCTTGCCGGAGCTGTTCCTCGATCTCAAATCTTACTTGAGCGAACTCTAACGGCGCAGCGCCCGTAATCTCGGTCACTTCAATAATATGGTAGCCAAATTGAGTTTTAACGGGATCACTAATCTCACCAAGTTCCAATGCAAACGTTGCTTGCTCGAACTCTTCGACCATTTGCCCACGTTCAACCGCACCCAAATCGCCCCCACTTTGTCCAGAACCGGTATCGTCCGAATACTGCTTCGCTAACTCAGCAAAATCCGCGCCTGCACGCAATTGCTCAACCAAGGATTCAGCCAAACTCAACTGTTCCTGTTCCGGTTTATCGCCCGTAGTGCTCAGCAAAATGTGGCGAGTACTGCGCGTGATCGGCGCGGTAAAATTCGCTTTGTTGTCCTCGTATTGTTGCCGTAGATCTGCTTCGTCGATCTCAACCGTGTCGGCAATAGCGATTAGGTCTAACTCTACATATTCCACCGCGATTCGATCTGGGTTCATATAATCGGCCAGATTTTAAGTGTAATAGGCTTGCACATCCTCGGGGGAAACGCTGATACCTTCTCGATAGTCAGCTTCGCTGATCGTGACTAGATCAAAAGTGCGGCGCTCAGCTTGTAACTCGAGCAAAATACGGACCTCATTAGGCAAGGTCAGGGCTGATTCTTGATAGCCTTGAGCAACCTGAGCAATGCGACTGTCATCACGTATTTGCTGTTCAAACCGTTGTTTAGAATACAGGCGGCTTTGTACAAATTGCTCGTAAGCCGCTTGATCAAACTGCCCCGAATCACTCTGAAACAAGGGCTCCTGGCGTATTAGCTCCGCTAGCTGGGCATTACCAATACGATAATTGTGGTCCGCCGCCAGTTCCTGAACGAGCGCGCGATCAATTAACGAATTTAGTACATTACGCTTGAAAAAGTCGGAACTGAAAAATTCCGATCCCGCCAATTCAGGATTACGTTGGCTCTCGGCATCTTGAGCGGCACTAATGCGTTGGTCCAATTCTTGCTTGGTGATTTTAGTATCACCAATCTCAACAATGGTGGGCACCGCTTGGGTATTGGCATATTCCTGAACGCCCCAAAAGGCCATTGGAATGATAATAAGGGCAGCGATAATATAGGCGAAAGCGCCTGACGATCGATCACGAATTTCGGTTAGCATAAATGCGTCCTGTAATAATAAAAAATGGCAGAAAAGACACTGCGATCTGCTCGCGCGACCGCCGTGCTTGTCTGCATAAATTGGCCTAACTCTGGATGATTAACGGTAGCAATGTTCCGTTTACAAGTCGATGCGAAGATTGTGCAAGAATAATTTTAATTCTGCGCGGATTATAGTCTAGGCGGGTGTCGCACAAAAGCGCCTTTAGGCATTCTCGATAACTAATCGAGACACAATTTAAAGAGGCCAAGACTAATCCTTGGCTTTGCGCTTTCCTCGAACTTGGGGCGACCCGATCGACTGCAAACCATCCACCGACCTACCTTGCCACTCATTGGGGTGGTGGTTTTCCTTCGAGGGGTTTGTCGGTGCTGAGCTGCTCTAGATCGTGCGCAAACACTTTCTGCAGATCTTCCATACGTTGACGCACGGCAATACCGTAACTTTTCTCATCGCCCCACACTTGGGCAAGCTCTCGCAGAGACTGCTCATCATAGTGTTCGAACAAACTGGCGATTTTTTGCGCTCGCTCTGGTGGCTCACCAAGCAGTTCAAGCGCATCGCGCCCTAAGCGTAACGCCGAATCAAACGTCTCGCGTCTAAATCCGTCCACTTGCGCATTCAGCAGCTCGTATGCATGACGTCGATCAACGGCACGAGCCAGAATTTTCAAATTAGGAAAATGGGTTTGGGCGGTACGGATAATCTCATTGGCCTTAGTCGCATCATCCACACCCACTACGAGTAATTTAGCATGGTGGGCACCAGCAACCTCTAAGAGATCATGCCGCGACGCATCGCCATAAAAAACGGTATTACCAAACCGCCTGACAATGTCCACTTGACTAGGACTGTGATCAAGCACAGTCAGTTGGTAGCCATTGCTTAGCAGCATTCGACCAATAATTTGTCCGAAGCGACCGTAGCCTGCGATGATCACATCGCGCGAAGCGGTTACGTGAGCATCCTCCTGCATGCGGCTTGGCTGACCCGTGCGACTAAACCAGGCCTCATAGGCAACAAACATAAGCGGCGAGAGCAACATTGAGAGCGCCACCACAATCGTAAGCAGGCTGGCGATATTGTTATCAAACACGGCAAACTGCAATCCTGCACTACTCAACACAAAGGCAAACTCGCCACCTTGCGCCAGGGCCACCATAAACAACAGTGATTGGCCTGAATCCATCCTGAACAAGCGCGCTAAAGCCAGCAGAACGGCAGCCTTTACTACCAATAATGCCGCCACCAGCAGGAGTACAGTACTAATGCTTTGCGCTAGGAACGCGAAGTCAATATTAGCACCGACGGTGATGAAAAAAAGGCCTAGCAATAAACCTTTAAAGGGTTCGATATTGGCTTCGATTTCATGCCGAAACTCACTTTCGGCCAAGACAACTCCCGCAATAAAGGTACCCAAGGCAGCCGACAAGCCTATCGAGGTCATCGCAACCGCAATAGCGATAACAATGAGCAAGGCGAAGGCAATAAAAAGTTCGCGCAAATGTGTTTCTGCCACAATTCGAAACATTGGGCTGGCGAGATACCGACCCATGACCACAATGGCTAACACCGCACCAAAGGTGGCTCCTACCTGTTGCCAAACCGGCAGACCTTCGAGCAAATTGGCCGTATGCTCAGCGCTGGTTACGGGCGCTGACGCAAACACCGCCAGGAGCGGGAACAGGGCAAGAATGGGGATTACGGCAATATCTTGAAACAATAAAACCGAAAACGCATTCGAACCAGCAAGTGTATTCATCTGCCCGCGTTCGTTGAGTGACTGTAAAACAATCGCGGTGGATGACAGCGCCACAGTTAGCCCCAACGCCAACGAGGTTTGCCAAACGAGCGGAGTTAGCCAAACTAATAGACCGGTAAAAACACCCGCACTAATGGCTACTTGTAATCCACCCAAACCGATAATTTGCTTTCGCATACTCCAGAGGCGACTTGGCTGTAACTCGAGCCCGACCAAGAACAACATAATCACTACCCCAAACTCGGCAAAATGCATCACATCCGTTTGGTCGCCTACCAATGCCAAAGCACTCGGACCAATGATAATGCCCGCAATCAAATAACCCAGCACGGAGCCAAGCCCCGCGCGTTTGGCAAGCGGCACGGCGATGACCGCTGCCAATAGGTAAATTAAGGCACTCACTAGCATGATTACTCGTCTCGCAATTTAAGGGTAAAGAAGTGGGTCGAACCTAACAGCACCGTATGTATATGCACTTGGGCGCATGCAACAATGGTTTTATACAGCAACAAGAAAACGTACGATTAGCTAAATAGGTATAATCCTTTGCTCGTCACATTAGCCTAGCTTACCAGTGATTAATATTCAGCAAAACAGGTTAGGCTTAAGTCTACATTGTGAGTGTCTCCACACCGAATCGACATTCAACCACTCTAGTTCAAACGTCATCCATTAAAATAAATTCTATGCACTCTTTACACTCCACGCTGCGTCATGTTTCCAAGATCGTGTCTGCCTCATTAACAGCACACCTGACCCGAGTGCGCGTCTTTTGCATGCCTCTACTTCTCCTGCTGTTATGTCCCGCCATTGCCGCAGACCAAGAGAGTCCCTTCGCCATTCCTCACTCCAAGTTTGTATTGGACAATGGCCTAACCTTAGTAGTGCACGAAGACAACAAAGCACCGATCGTGGCCGTTAATGTGTGGTACCACGTTGGATCAAAAGATGAAAAACCTGGCCGCACGGGTCTTGCTCATCTATTCGAACACTTGATGTTTAATGGCTCGGAAAACTACAACGAAGATTGGTTTAGTGCCTTTGATAAAGTGGGCGCAACGGGATTAAACGGCACCACTAACCAAGACCGCACCAACTATTTTCAAGTGGTTCCAAAGAACGCACTTGAGATGACGCTCTGGATGGAGTCCGACCGTATGGGGCATTTACTTGGCGCTATCGATCAAGACAAGCTCGACGAACAGCGCGACGTTGTTAAGAATGAAAAACGACAAGGCGAAAATCAGCCGTATGGCACGGTGGCGCCGGTGCTCTTTAAAAACCTCTTCCCCAGCGACCATCCCTATTC
>CAYGNS010000004.1:0-15862 GCA_964351295.1 uncultured Gammaproteobacteria bacterium | reverse complement strand
CGCCGCGCCCAGTTAAGTAACCAACGTTGCCAAGGCGTAAAGCAAATTTGTTCAAAGCGTACTTGGCTACTAGCAAACCATTCATTCGCTAACGGTTGCTGCCGCGAACTTTGTGCATATCGATGGGAGGCGATCGCGCGCGGCGCAAATGCGGCTGACACGCCCGCTCGCTTTGCTCTTAGTAGCCATTCACTCTCCTCAAAATACAGTTGATAGTTTTCATCCCAAGGCCCTAAGGTGTGCCAAGCAGTGCTAGTGAAGGCCAGAATGGCTCCATTCAGAGCAAAGCAATACTTGGCCTTTACCGCCCCCCGTACGTGGGTGCGCCAGCGGTTACGTACCAATCGAGCAAAGCGTTCAGAGCGATGGGCCAAAGCCTGTAAGAGCGATGAAACAATATCACGCGACTCATTAGCCGGGAGTTTAAAAATCTTGGCGTCGTTTAAATATAATTGTGGGGCGGCAATGTCAGTGCGGGTCAGTTGAACCATTAGTTCGCGCATACACGTCTCGCTTACCAATACATCAGGGTTAAGTACGACGATGGTATTTCCCTGACTGGCCGCTACACCAAGATTAATACCGCCAGCGTAGCCCAAGTTGCGACCATCACTTGGGCGTATGACCTTGACCTTCTGGCTAGCACCATCATCGCTAAACTGATTAGGCAAACCCCCATTGTCTACCACGATGAGTTCAAACGTTGCTTGTGCAACTCTTAAACTATTCACCATGTGCTGGATGCTTTGCGCCAATAGGTCAGGCGTGTGGTAGTGTACCCAAATTATTGAGACTAGCTTGTGTTCACTCTGAGACGAACTGAGATTCATCGCGGATTAGCTTTTACCAAGCGGGTAAGTAGATCAAAAATCTCGTCTGTTCCCCACGTTTTAGCCCAACGCGTGTACAGTCGTCGTCGCTCATGTTGAAACCCGTTCACCACACCGCTACCATGATTCTCTGTTGCATAGTAATTAGCCGACACGTCCGTACAGTGCCCAAAGGTCGGTGTGTATTGCAGTAGCTGTAACCAAAAATCCCAATCTTCAAACACCGCTAAACTTTCGTCCATACACAATCCTAAATCCAATACTTGGCGTCTGACCAATACCGAATGAATGGGCAAGTAGTTTTCAAAGAACAAGCGGTTTCGATCAAAAGCGTCGTTGATGATTTTGCTAACGTTTAATTCGGCGATCGGTTTACCATCCGGCAGGCTTCCGATATGCGTGTTGACTACTCGCACTCCGGCATAAGCTGCAAGCAAATTCGGCTGTTGCGAGAAGACCTTGAGCAGGTTGCTTAAGTGCTGTGGGTCGAGCCAGTCGTCATCGTCTAACCAAATAAAATAATCGCCCCGTACTAAGGCCAACCCCTGATTAGCGGCCGCTGCGCGACCTCTGGGAGTTTCATTCTCAATGAGCTCGAGCATGGCAAACGACGTTTGCCAGTGCGCTAACACAGACGCAGGCGAAGCACCGCCATCGTTCACTACAATTACCTGTAGTTGCGCGGCGTTTTGTTGGGCTAAGGACTTAAGGGCATGCGGCAACAGGTGCAGTCGATTGTGCGTGCGCACAATTACCGAGATTAAGGGCCGTTCTAAATCATTGCTTGTGTGCTCGGAGCCATGCGCCAAAAGTACAGAGGCCGCGCCAGCTTGAGCATGAAGGCGCGGTGGTTCTGCAGGCACAAATAGTGCAAACCAGCACTGAATTGCTTGGGCATAGGTTTGCAGAGGTAGGTGCTCAAATACGTAAAAACTTTCAGCCGCTGTAACCTCATTGGGCAGCGTGAGTGTACGCGCCGTATTAAGACTGTTCACCAGCTCAACATATCGCTGCGAACCCACTTGGCTTTTATAAAGAGCCATCACTTGTTTTTTTAGCTCGACTACAGAACTGATATCAATCAACAGATTGCAAGGACCCAAAGTAGTGATGTCGTAGCTCACAATACGGGCAGGGCACTGCGGCAAGGTACTTAGAGCATCCCAAACTAGGTGTGCGAGTGTTCGATGGTCTGGATGAAACTCCAGACAAGAAGGCACAAAAATGTGTTGTGGCTGAGCCTGCTCAATGCAATTAATAATTCGACTCTGCAAGCGAGCGGAATGGCTAAGGCCACGGTCTGGCTCTTGCCACATCTCCACCTTGTGTACACCCAATGCCGTGCAAGCCACATGCGCCTCGCGCGCGCGCACATCGACTAAGTTTGGATCAGTGCTGTTGAAGTCTTGACCACCGTCAGTAACGAACACCACCGTTACAGCTATCCCTTGTTGTTGTGCGAGTAGGAGGCTGCCACCCATACCAAATGTCTCGTCATCGGGGTGCGGTGCAAAGACCAACCATGGACCGGCTGGCAAGGCCGAAACTGAAAACGGAACGAGGTCGTGTTCTTGCGCCACCTTATTTAAAGTCGGTGTCGCCAGTGGTTAAAAACCACTTATTCATGAGGGATTTGGGGCTGGGGCCGGGGGTGCAAATAATGGTGGGTGTTTGCACTTTTGGGTCATCTACCCGCGCATAGGCGTTTCCGAGTAGAGGTAAGTGCGCGGCAGAAATCCACATCGATAGTTCGTGCGCCCCTAAGCTGGTGTTTTGTGTTTGTGCATATTCGATTAAGTTAGCGAAGTATTGTGGGTCGCCGATTAGATCCATAATCAACACCTGCTCGTCGGCCACGCGCAGCACGACCATGCCTAGCACCGTGCGAGGCGAGTTTGCGCGGCTCACCAGCTTGAGCTGATACTTGTACAAGGGGTGCTCTAGATATCGGTGTTTTAAATAGCTCACATCGCGAACACCGACAATGCTGGGCGACAATCCTGTGCGCATTTGCACGAACAATTGCTGCAATTGGGCTTGGTGTTGAGAATTAGCTAAGTCGACGTTTTGCCCCGTGTAAGCGTCGCTGCGACGCGCATGCCACACCGGCTCAAGTATTTCGCCAATGGGCGTCTGAATGGCAAGGTGCTCGCTCATTTTAAGTAATCGCGCCTGCGGAAATCCAAACCCAAGCGCGCAGGGTCGGTTAGTGCCCACTTGGCGATCAAGTAGATGTTTGGCTGCTAGGTAAAAGGGACCGCTGCGGGTAAGGCTACCGCGCTCAGAGGGTGTAACCATTACGTCAACGCACTGCATTGACCGCTGTTGTTCGCCGTTGTACCAAACATCACGAAATACCCCACCGAAGTGCGCGATCACCGCACCGTCGCGTTTTGCAACCGCCGCACAGCCACGCCCATTACCGTATTTCCACTGCCAAAGCTCTTCAGACATGGGGGCTTCGAACACCGTTTGGAAGAGCACACGAATAGCCTTTTTGTCGCGCGGTTGCGCCACTTCCACGGTCCACTTTTTGGTTGGCTCTGTTTGCATAGTGCTAGTAGCCGTTACTTATTTCTATTCCATTGAATTGCAAATTGCAGTTGCCGTGCCAATACACCCTAAATTCTAAAATCTGTTGTTTGTGCGCAGCAAAATTCAAGAAGGGCTCTAGTTCGCCAGCCCTTATATCGGCCTCGCGCAGCACTTGGCTAGCCAGCACTGAATCCGTAACACTGTTGTATACGTCTAACGACACCACCGAATCGTTCGAATCGCTGTTCGAGTTAAGCCCAGATACATTGAGCTTAAAGGTAACGCGCGCCGAAAAATTATCCGCCATGCGCAAATACGGCCCGTACACACAATGGCCTGGCGAATGGGCGGCGCTCAAGCACACGATGCTTGCGCCTTTACGCTCCCCAGTTTGCGAATTAAAGTCAGCAAAACTCGCCGCAAAATTGCGCGGAAGTTGGCCGAGCGCCACAACGGAGTCTTGACTCTGAATTTCCTCACCGCTTAAGTACGGGTGCCATTTTTGGTGGAACAACACAGTGTTCTCGCGGTCTTTGTCTAACTCATATCGGCCCTCGGTTGCCGATTTATAATGCAAAACGTTGCTGCTTGCGCACAGTATATTGCTATAGCCACCCACGTGCATTTGCAGGCATAAATCAACGTCTTCTAAACCGTTTAAAAAGCGTTCGTCAAAGCCTCCTAACCCATTGAACAACGAACGCGGCACTAACAAGCTTGCGCCACATAATGCCTTTACGGCACGATCACTGCTCACTAAAGGGTGATCATGGGGGTAATTTTGAAACTCATCTTCGGGTAATAGATACTTACCGAAGCGCACGCCAGCTGATTGAATTTCAAAGGTATGTGGATAAATAAGCCGACTACCAATGCAGCCCGGCTTTGCTTGTCGCTCGGCACAAGCGATCAAAGCGCTCAGCCAACCTAGTTGCGGCACTGTGTCGTTATTTAAAAACACCACGTATTCGCCGCGCGCCATGCGTGCACCTTGATTGCAAGCAATACCAAAGCCGACGTTTTGTTCGTTGTTAATAAGGTTTAGATTTTCGATGGATGCCAGTGCTTCGTGCGTGCCGTCTTTCGACGCGTTGTTTATCACAATTACTTCGTAGTTTGGCTGGGTAAATTCACAAATCGCGCGTAAGCAGTCTAAGGTGTAATCCAGGCGATTAAAAACGGGAATGACAATGCTGGCAGCGGGCTTGGATACGTGCGCAAACTTAATAGGCGTGCTGTTCGATGCAAATAAAAACGAGTTGCTCGTTTGTATATCATTCTTGGGCGAGCCGATATTGATGCGCAAACTACACAGAGTGAATCGAGTGTCGCTAGAGTGTGGCCTGCTGACGCACACTCTAAAGTCAGCGCCATTTGCATGACCGGTAAGCCGAGCACTGATAACTCTAACGCACACCTCGCGCTTTTCGTTGGAGTTGGTTAGCGTTATTCGTTCGCTTGCTTGCCACGCAAACCCCCCATCTGCGGCCGCTTTTAATGACAGATATTCGATAAACCATTCGCCGCTTCCTTCATCAAGGTATTGAATGGTTAGGTCGTGATAGTCACAAGCGTAGCTCGCAAACTTGGGGTCTACTTTAAAGTAAGCCACCATGCGTTCGCCATTGCCGCGTTGCATGTGTAAACCCGACCCGCTTATCTCGAATGCGCTGTCGGTAGTGGCCATGGGCTGAACTTTACCCTCGCCGGCAAGGCTGGGGTCAAACCACGCAATTTGCTGGCTGGTATTAATGATCATTGTTTACTCGGGAAAGAACTATAGAACCAACTGCAATGTCGCACTTGGCATGCCAGTACACCCTAAATTCTAGTTGCTGATCAACTGTACTAATAAAGCGTAAGCTATGCACAGCGCTCGTGGCTAAAGCTCTAGAACTTAGCACTTCTTCGGCTAATATCCTATCGCTACGATTGTCGTACACATCTATTGTAACCGCAGCCTGGTCATCCTGCGCGGATGTCCGCGAATCGCCACACGAACCGAGCAGCTCAAGCATAAAGTCTACGCACAAACTTTGTTGTTCTGAGGGGCAATAGTTGGGACCATATACGCAATGCCCAGCGGCATGTTGCGCGGTTAAACACTGCCAACGAGGGACGATGTCTGACTCATGTAGTTCGCCAGTGTGATGCTGCAATATAGGGGAGCGTGCTGTATAAGTAATGGGCAACACTTGCAGAGCGTTGAGCGATTGCAAGGTTTGCGAGTGCTCACTTAAATAGTCGGCAATGCCTGCAGCGTAATGCTCAGACAACACCTGCTCCCAAAGAGCTGGGGTGCTCACCCCCATAAGGTTACTCATGGGTTCTAGCGCACTCGCTAGCCAGCGCCGCATGCGCGCACGCCATGCGAGTGGCACCGAAGGCGCGCGCACTATGTTGTTCGCCACCAATGGTCCTGCTTCGGGGTGCAATTGCGTAAATACCATCGCGCAATAACCCGCTTTGCGTTGCCGAGCAGCAAAGCGCGCCACGTTGGTGGGATGTAAATGCGCAGTGCGTGCTCCTGGTGCAAAAACGAGCCGCGCACCGTGATTAACTAGTCGATAGCCCAACTCAGAATCTTCCCATGCAGGATACGGAAATGCCGCACTAAAGCGCTCGTTGGCTACTAGGGCTCGCGGTAGCGACACATTAGAACCATAAAAATAGTTGAAGGGCAGATGTTCAAGATCGTTAATTTGATCAAAGGCAAATTGCCATGCGGTAGAGTCTAAGTAACGCAAAAGCGGGGTGTGCCGAATAGCTGCATGCCAATCTGTGCGGCCTACTACGATTAATGACTTGCTAAAGTTACGCTGCTGGTGCGCACTATAGTGCGCGTTGAGCCAATGGTGCTCAGGCACGGTATCGTCCCCCAGCAACACTAGGTAGTCGCCGAGCGCGGCGTTAATTGCTGCATTGCGCGCCGCCGCTGGGCCTGCATTATCTTGATGTATAACGGTCACGGGCAACCCGAATGCATAACTATCGAGCCAAGCCTGCGTGGCATCGCTAGAACCGTCGTTAACAATAATCAGCTCAAAGTTAGGTGCATTGCTCTGTGCTTCTAGTGCGGCTACTACCTCAGGCAGCACATCCATCCGGTTAAACGTGGGTAGCAGTACAGAAAACAGGACTCCGCCGTGCCGTGGGTATTCGTCATTGATATCGGGGTTAGACGCAACGCGTTGTATGTAGCGCGTTAATGGCGCCACCACCTCGGGCCAAGCGAAAAGTTCGCGAAAGCGATCTATGTGGTTTTCATTTTTGTTCGTCGGTACGCGGCTTTTTGCTCCATTACCCATTACCGCCCGAATCGCTGAGCGTAACGCGGGCACATTGCCCGCTGCCACCACGTGCCCAGCGTGGTACTCGCTGATTAACTCCGCCGCCATTCCCCCTGTACTACCAATCACGGGACAACCAACCGCGATCGCATCAAAAAAGCGCGTGCGCATCGACAAACTGGTTTCAAAGGTAGTGGCGTGTGTGGCCACTAAGGCATCCACATCGCGCAGTAGATCGAAGCGGTGTGTGTAGGGCACCCAATCGATTATATTTAAGCGCGTCGCAGGCCACTCTTTTTGCTCGCACCACGCCAACACTTCGCCGAGTCGTTTTTGCGGTGTGGATTCAGGATTAACGTTGCGTACCAAGATGAGTTCGCATTGCGCAAACTCAGGAGAGTTGAGGGCTTCGAGCAAAGTGAAGGGGTCATACCAATCGTACAACCCACCAAAAAGTAACCGAGTTGTAGTTGGCGCTTTAGGTGGCAAATAGGGCGTGTACTCAGCAATCGCGCTCGATACGCCAAATGGCACAATGCCAAACAATGATTCTAAGTTGGGATCGTGCGCAAGTTGTTGCGCGTTAATGCGCCCCTCGCTCAATAAAAAGCCCGTATAAAACAAGCGCTGTGCTTCGCTCGCGCACAAAAAATAATCGCCCCGCGTGCACAACGCCCGCCAAGTGCGTAAATCGTTAGCAAACACCTCGGGGCCAAGCTGCTCGAAGTAACTGGCGTTCTCAATTAAGTAGGGGTCATAAAAGTCTACGACAATCTTCGCCGCGAGATCTAAGCGCAGCACCCATTCCGCCGTGTGCCCCTGCACAATCACCACATCAACATCGGCCAATTGCACGGCAAGCTCTTGTGGGAGCAACGTAAGTACGGTTACATCGTCGGGCGCAGCGTAATCAGAAACCTCAACACGCGGCGCTAACAGCCGCACTACCAATCCAGCTTCAGCCAACGCCCGCGCCAGCTCGGTATGCCGCACCGCACTACCCGCCATACAAGCCCGCAAAGGCTCGCTACACACCAAGGCAACCACTGGTTTCATAGACGCACGGGCCGCGCAAGGCCAGCAAAACAGAGCTTCAAATTCATCCAACTATTATGCCTTGTAAACCCAGTAACCGTAATAGCGTCGTCACTCCCGCGCTCAAACGCCGTCATACCCGCAATTTCTTCGTCATTCCCGCAAACCTCTTGTCATTCCCGCGCAGGCGGGAACCCATTACCTAGCGCGATGCAAAATCATGACCCCCGCCCCCGCCTTCGCGGGGGAGACGGCGGGAATGACGGCGAGGATGACACATTGTATATGCTCATTTTAAGTGCCCGCGAACTGAGCTAGTATATTGTTAGTCGCCACCCATTATTGCGGAGTAACTTATGCACGCTAGCACCTTTAAAACCGTTCGCACATTTCGTTTTTTATTAGGTGGGGTCGTTGGGTTGTTGTTGGTTGGCCCGCCTCTGTTGGCAAAGGAACTGCACCAAGAAGTGCCGCTACCGTTTGTTGTGCCCGACGATGTTGAGTGGCTTACACCTGAGCGGCAGTACTACTCGCAAGTGTGGCAAACCGAGGTGATTACCAATGTGGCGGAACCGAGTTTGGAGGTGTTTCGTCCTGAACCCGAGTTCGCCAATGGCGCAGCGGTAGTGATTGCTCCGGGAGGTGGCTTGCATGCGCTGAGTATCAATAGCGAGGGTCATGATGTGGCACGCTGGTTGATGGCCAAGGGTATAACGGCCTTCGTGCTTAAGTATCGTTTGGTGCCAACCGATATGGACGGCGTGAGCGAGATGCCCAATAATCCAAACGAGTATTTAGCGAGCATTAAACCAGTATTACCTTGGGCGATTGCCGACGGCTTGGCCGCCGTAGAGTATGTGCGCGATAACGCTGGGGAGTTGGCGATTAAACCAGATCGTATCGGTTTTATGGGATTCTCGGCCGGCGGCACTGTGGCCATGGGCGTAATTTATCAAGCGACGCCCGCCACACGGCCTGACTTTATTGTGCCTGTGTACCCTTCGATGCGGGGGCTTCTAGAGACTGCGGTACCAGCCAATGCGCCCCCAATGTTCCTGGTGTGTGCCTCCGACGATCAACTGGGCCTCGCGCCAGACAGTATCGACCTCTATTCCCGCTGGACCGCTGCAGGGAACTCTGCCGAGCTGCATATGTTCGCAAAAGGGGGGCACGGTTTTGGTATGCGCACGCAAAAGCTACCATCAGACCACTGGATCGAGCGTTTTTATGATTGGGCTGTTGGCGAAGGGATTGTTATGCAGGCTGGTGACTAATGGCTTTTGCCTCAACAGGATCGGGCAAGTCCATCGGAAAATGCTTGGCTTCATAAGCCTGAATAAGGGTGACCATAATATCCAGTCTTTCGCCTTCTGGGCTATCAGGCTCCGCTAGCATAAGCGCGTCAATTTGCTTTAATGCCGCGCGATAGTCGGCTTCCGTTTTAATGGGCTTAATGTCCATGGTTAATTCTCTGGTCGTTAAACTGTTTGCACATCGATTTTGTCGTACTGCTTATGGGTGCCAATAAAGCGGATGTATACGATTCGGTAAGTGTAGTTAATCCATACGACCAGTCGATAGTTGTTCCCCGCGATATTGAACACCCGTTGACATTCAAAGCATGATCGAACCAACGCTATCATTGTTGCACGCATAAATCCCGCTTCGCCATACGATTGGTATTACACTCAACGTCTGAAAACACACTTCAAGTAATCACAATAAACGTCGCGCAGACGTTCCGGATGTACACATTATGACCAATCACGCCTTTTCGTCTTTGCACTTAAATAAAGACCTACTGGAGTGTCTCGACTCTTTGGGTTACAGGTCGATGACCGCCATTCAAGCACGCAGTTTGCCTAGCATTTTAGCGGGGCAGGATGTCATGGCGCAGGGGCAAACGGGGTCGGGTAAAACGGCCGCTTTTGCGTTGGGGTTGTTGGCAAAACTCGATGCATCTTTGTTTAAAGTGCAGGCCTTGGTGCTGTGCCCTACTCGCGAGCTAGCCGAACAAGTAGCGGGCGAAATTAGACGTATTGCGCGCACCACTCCCAATGTAAAGATTCTCTCGTTATGTGGCGGCACGGCGTTACGTCCGCAAGCGGCTTCGCTTGAGCATGGTGCGCACATTGTAGTGGGTACGCCAGGCCGTATTGAAGATCACTTAACTAAACAGACCCTAGATTTAGGCTGCTTAACCACGCTGGTGCTAGACGAAGCCGACCGCATGCTTGATATGGGTTTTCAAAAGACCCTAGAGGTGATTGTGCAAGCCATACCCGCCCAACGCCAAACGCTATTGTTTAGCGCCACATTTCCCGACGCCATCCGAAGCATTGCTCAGCAGGTAATGCGCAGCCCGGTAATGGTAGAGGTAGCGCCTACGCAGGATACAGTTAGAGTAGAACAGCGATTTTACTTGGTGAGCAATGAGCCGCACCGCATGGACGCCCTCAAACTGTTGTTGCTCGATAACCCCGTACCCGCGAGCGTGGTGTTTTGTAACACGCGTGAAGACACGCAAAAAGTAGCTGGTGCGTTAAAAAGCGCAGGCTTTAGTGCGGCGGCCCTGCATGGCGACATGGAGCAAGTAGACCGCGATCAAACCCTAATCCGTTTTGCCAACAACAGCATCGCTATCTTGGTGGCGACGGATGTGGCTGCACGCGGGTTGGATATTGAGTCGTTAGATTTGGTGGTTAACTTCCATCTACCGCGCGAGCTTGATGTGTATACGCATCGCATCGGCCGCACGGCGCGAGCGGGCGCTTCCGGTTTGGCGTGTTCGCTATTTAACGACAACGAACGATTTCGATTAGCGCAATTAGAAGCGCATTTAAGTCTGGCTATATCCGAGGCAGAGTTGCCGCCTAAGCAAATGCTAAGCCAAGCGCCGCCTAGAGCGGTGATGTCTACTTTAAGAATTGAAGGGGGCAAAAAGCAAAAACTGCGGCCGGGCGACATAGTGGGCGCGCTCACTAATGGCGGCGAACTCCCGGCTACGCACATCGGTAAAATTAAAGTAGCCGATAATTGGACCTATGTGGCGATTCAACGCGACAGTGCGAAGCTCGCGTTGAATAAACTCAGCTCAGGCAAATTAAAGGGTAAGTCGTTTAGGGCGCGACTTATTTAAGGGCATCATTTTAGAATTTACTACGGACGCCTAGTTTTATAGAGTAGTTTGACAGAATAGTTGGCTAATCAGTTGGATGGCAGGCAACCCGATAGAAGCCCTTTCGATTGCGCAAGATGAGAGCCCTAACCTGCTTGCTCTATGTTTTTGGTGTTGCTCATCCTGCAATGTCAGATTAGTTCAACGCACTATTTAATCGCCTTTCGTGTAATCGCCTATCCGCTAATTGTCTACGAGTGTTGCAAAGGCGAAGGTATGCGCTGGCAATTCATGGGCTCCCCACTGGTGAAGCTGAACGCTGTCGCCCTCGTTCATTTGGGCAGAACTGATGTCGTGGGCGTTGAAAGCAGCGTGATCCAATTGGATCGTTTGCGCCCTGTTACTTAAATTAAAACAACAGAGCATGCGCTCGCCACCCACCTCTCGAATAAACATCAGGACTTGATCGTTGCCACGCACAAACTCGATTGAGCCTTTAATTAAGGTCGTCTGGTCTTTGCGCCAATTTAAAAAGCGTTGATAAAAGCGCAACACCGAAGACTCGTCTTGCTCTTGCTTGGCCACATTGTTGTCGATATGCGATTCGGCTACAGGCAGCCATGTGGGGCCGCCGGAAAACCCTCCAGACGGTCTATCCGCCGTCCAGGCAATGGGTGTTCGACATCCGTCGCGCCCTTTAAATTCCGGCCAAAAGCGGATGCCGTAGGGATCTTTAAGTTGATGACGCGCAAGATTCGCTTCTTTATAACCAAGTTCTTCACCTTGGTATACACACAGCGTTCCGCGTAAAGACGCGGCCATGGCGAGTAAGCATTTGGCGAACTGTGGCGACTCGTCGCCCTTGCCCCAACGGGACACCACACGCATGACGTCATGATTACTGATTGCCCAGCATGGCCAGCCATCGCCAATCTCTTGTTCTAGCGCAGCCACCGTGGTGCGAATGTAGTTCGCTGAAAACTCATCTGCTAACAGTTCAAAGCTATAGCCCATATGCAAGCGTTGTTCGCCCTGCGTATATTCCGCCAAAGTTTTAAGTGAGTTGTCGGAGTTGATCTCGCCAAGCGAGGTGGTTGCACCGTATTGATCGAGCAACCTGCGCACGTCTTGAATAAAGTCGATGTTCTCGGGCTGAGTATTGTCGTACAGGTGATATTGCGCAGCGTAAGGATTGTCCGGCGAAAACCCCCGACCAATGCGCTCACTCTCGGGTTTACTTGGGTTGTCCCGTAACTGCGCGTCGTGAAAGCAAAAATTTACTGCATCGATGCGTAGCCCATCCACTCCGCGCTTAAGCCAAAATTCAATCTCGTCTAAAATCTGCGATCGCACTGCGGCACAGTGATAGTTAAGGTCTGGTTGTGAGGTTAAAAAGTTGTGCAAATAATATTGCTCACGTAATGGCTCCCATTGCCACGCACTGCCACCAAAAATAGACAACCAATTATTGGGGGGCGATCCATCTGCCTTCGCGTCGGCCCAAACGTACCAGTCTGCTTTAGGGTTGGTGCGTGATTTGCGACTGGTTTGAAACCAAGCGTGTTGATCAGAGGTATGGCTTAAAACCTGATCGATGACTATTTTTAGATTACGTTGTTTGGCCGCGGCAATTAATGCGTCAAAATCATCTAAGGTGCCAAAGATGGGGTCCACTGCACGGTAGTCACTAATGTCGTAACCAAAGTCCAACATAGGGGATGCAAAAAAAGGCGACAACCAGATGGCATCAACGCCCAAGCTTTTAACGTAATCAAGTTTATGAATGACGCCGCGGATATCACCTATTCCGTCGTTATTTGAGTCGTAAAAACTACGGGGGTAGATCTGATAAATCACCGCGCCACGCCACCAGTCGCGACCGTCAGCGACCGCGTTTGGGTGATACTCTTCAACCTCTCTAAGCCCTGTTTGCTTTGGCTTAGAGTGGCTTTTTAGAGTTGCGATGGTAGAAGCGATGATCATGTAGGTCCTGCTATTCAAAGCAACGTGAAGCGGTAGTTGAAAACAATAAAATTCATAATTATCAACTGGTTATAGTAAGAATGGCTGGCCAAAAGGTGGTCTAAACGCCAATTACGAAGTTATGTTAGACCCTGTAGGCGAGTTTTTGCATAGTCCTTTATATTGAATACGTATGCAAAATGCATTTTCGTTTATGAATACGTATGCGGTAACTTTCCTAACCTTGAGTGTATGACTTAGCATGGCATGCAGATAGTTTCTATCCCTTTTACCAAACAAAATAATGACGGCAAAAGTTCGTCACAAACTATTCGTTACCATACTAAGAGAGGCTCAGGATGATCACACATAAATCTACCATTACAGCTCGCAGGAGCACTGCGCGCGCGTTACCGGAGAACGTTTTTAGGCGTAGAGCGGTGTCTGCGTTTATTGCGGCGTCCTTGGTAGCGACGAGCGCATCGATCCACGCGCAGGAAGCCCAGGAGACTACCCAGAACACTAAGGGCTCTGAATTAGAACTCGAAGAAGTAGTCGTTAAAGGCTATCGTCGCAGTTTGCAAAACGCGTTCGCTTTAAAAGAAGACTCTGAGTCGATCGTTGAGGTCGTTACGGCAGAAGATATTGGTAAGCTCCCTGATGTGAGTATTGCTGAGTCTCTCGCTCGCCTACCTGGTCTGGCCTCGCAGCGTTTGAATGGTCGCGGCCAAGTGATCAGTGTGCGCGGCTTGTCCCCCGACTTTTCAACCGCTTTGTTTAACGGCCGCGAGCAAGTGAGCGTGGGCGATAATCGCGGTGTTGAGTTTGACCAGTATCCATCTGAGCTCTTAAGTGGTGTAGTGGTTTACAAAACTCCTGATGCGTCGCTACTCGGCCAAGGTTTGGCGGGCACATCGGACCTACAAAGCATTCGCCCATTGTCAGTAAGCGAGAAAACCGTTGCGGCCAATATTCGTTATATCGTGAGCGATAAATCGTTAAACCCCGATGGCGAAGACGATGGTATGCGTTTTAACGTAACCTATATCGATAAGTTCATGGACGACAAAGTGGGCCTCGCGCTAGGTTTTGCGCACTTAGATAATCCTAGCCAAGGTACTGAGTTTAGAGGGTGGGGTTATCCCGATGTTGACGGCAACTTAGTCTTGGGTGGTCATGACTCTCTCGTGCGTTCGTCCACTTTGGAGCGCGACTCCTTCATGGCCGTATTGCAGTATGAGCCTAACGAAGACATATCTCACACGTTTGATTTGTATGTTTCTAAATTTGAAGAAACAGACCTGCTGCGCGGGGTTGAGGGCGGCTTGCAATGGTCGGGTGCCCAGCTACAACCGAATCGGGTAGTCAATAATGGCTTTATTACGAGTGGTACCTACACCGGCGTTAAGTATGTAGTGCGTAACGATGTAGAGAGCCGCGATGCAGATATGTTTAACGCGGGCTGGAATATGCGTTGGCAGTTGAATGATGATTGGGCCAGTACAATCGATCTAAGCCACTCTGGTGTTGATCGAGACGATCAAATTCTAGAAAGCTATACCGGTCTTGGTCCAAGTGATCAGGGTTATGTCGACGTTGCTAACTTTACACTCAACGAGCGCGGTGTGGTGTTCAACAATCCTGCGATTAATTACGCTGATGCTTCGCAATTTGTAATCACCGATCCTTTAGGATGGGGTGGTGGCGCTCCCGAGGGTCAGCAAGTTGGTTACTTGAATCAACCTAACATTGAAGACACGCTTAACCAGCTCACCTTGTCAGTAGAGCGCGAGCGTGAAGGCTTGATCAATTCAGTAGAGTTGGGGCTCAATGTAAAGAATCGCGAAAAGTCTAAAATTGCTGATGAGTTTATTTTAGATATTCCAGGGAATACCCGTGCGAACCCCATTCGCTCTATTGCGCGACCCGCTTCAATTGGTTCGGCTGATTTGTCGTTTTTGGGCCTTGGTGGTCTAGCGGCTTACGATCCTCGTTCGGTGCTCAATTCAGGTGGTTATGCCTTGCTGCGCAATACCAGCGCCGACGTGTCAGAGAAAAGTTGGTTGGTTGAAGAAGATGTAATAACGGCCTACGCGCAATTTGGTATTGAAAGCGAGTTGGCGGGCAAAGCATTAACCGGTAACTTTGGTGTGCAAGTGGTGCAAACCGATCAAGAATCTCGCGCTGTGGGTGCGGATGCTGGTAACGGTGTTGTACAAGTGCCATTGTCGGGCGGTAAAGATTTTACCGAAGTGCTGCCAAGCTTAAATTTGTCTTGGCACGTGGCCGAGGGCAAGCAGGTTCGTCTTGGTTTGGCGCGTACTATGGCACGCCCACGTATGGATGAAATGCGGGCGAGCACCAAATTTAGCTATAACAGTAGCTTAGCGCCTTCGAACGATCTTAATTTGTCACCTTGGAGCGCGTCGGGCGGTAATCCTGAATTAGATCCTTGGATCGCCGATTCGTTAGATCTCTCTTACGAGTGGTATTTTGATGATCGAGCGGGTTATTTCGCGGCCGCCTATTTCTACAAAGATCTGGACAGCTACGTGTTTACTAGCAACGAGTTATTCGATTTTTCTGCCTTACTTCCAGTAATCGGCGAACCCAAACCAGTACTGACACAAGGCTTTATTTCGCGTCCTGTGAATGGTCAAGGTGGCACGATCGAAGGCTTTGAGTTGGCTCTAACACTCACGGGCGAGCTAATCTCTGATGCGCTAGCAGGTTGGGGTGTTAGCTTTAACTACACCAATACCGACAGCAAAGTGAAGGCAAACCCACTGGATGATGATTTTGTCACGCTACCGGGATTGTCTGACAACGTCTGGAACGCCACGCTCTTTTATGAGAACGACACTGGCTTCTCGGCGCGCGTAAGTGCACGTCATCGCTCTGAGTTCTTGGGCGAGCTGCAAGGCTTTGGTGCAGGCCGTGAGTTTCGCTTAGTGGATGAAGAAACTATCGTCGACGCACAATTGAGCTATGAAATTCAAGACGGTAACTACGCTGGACTAACTTTTTACTTGCAAGGTAATAACTTGACGGACGAGCCATTTACTACTTTAAATAATGAAGATTAAAGACAA
>CAYGNS010000003.1:5294-18612 GCA_964351295.1 uncultured Gammaproteobacteria bacterium | reverse complement strand
GCGGTTCGTTGTATGCCTTAGCACTCAGCAATATGGGCTGGCTTGGCGCGATTACGCCTATCGGCGGTACTCTGATGATTGTGGCGTGGGTGCTATTAGCGCGCTTTACTGCGCGGTTTATGTGAGTGAGCGCGGTGGGCGCAACGCGCTCACTTAGAGCAGCTGGTTTCAACAAATGTTTTAAATTTGGGGGTTATATTTCGAGCGATTCCATTCGCGGCTGTTTTGTCGAGCGCACTGGCGCCTGACTGCTCGGGATACCAAATTCCGAGTTCGATCGCGTAGTTGCGGCAGATGGCGGCCGAAAAGCGCAACCATTCGTAATCCCCTAAAACACCACGTTCTCTGGAAAAAAAAGCGCTTTCATAAATCCCCCAAAGCGCCTCACTGGTATTAATCAAGAGAAATTTTTGCGCGTCAGAAGTCTCGCTTAATGAAGAATGGGTGTATTTTAGATACGCCTCAATATACTGCGATTTGCTTTTCTCGCGCCTAATTTCATTAAGTTCCGAAGTAAGCGATTGATATGTCTGCGCTTGAATAGCGTTGGTGGTGGCGCGCGTTTCAAGCACCAAAAATATCAAGGTAATTACAATGGCGATGCCACCTAAAACCTCGGCGGACAACGCCCATTCTTGTAGTTGTATTTTTTTCATCGCTTAGTTCGGTCTACCCAATTGAATGTGATTCCTCGCGTCTAAACGCAAAGCGGATAAAGTTTTGGCGCGCGTGCTATGGTAAACCAACTCCCCAGTTGGGAATACGAATAAGTTTTCTATTCAAGGTAATTCTCATACTCAGGATATTTTCATGCTGCCGCTTAATGCGCTTTCGCGCACCTGTCTTGCCGTGGCTGTAAGCCATGCTCTAATGCTTCCCGCCAACGCCGCCACCATAATGGGTCCCCGCCTGCGCGGGGAAGACGGCGGGAGTGACGATGGAATGCAAGGATGACCTCAAGGGATAAACCCCTCACACCCTTGCTACCTCACAAGCTAAAGATCACCGCTTTCCCGCCTGGGATAGGCACTACAAAAGTCTGTGCTTCCTCAACTAGCTCAACGCCTTCAAAAGCCCCAATGTCACAGACATCACCGTCCGGGCGTAGCTCGCCGCGTTGGTCTAAACTATTAACGGGCGCTGCGATACATGTGTGATCGTCGCCGGTGTCTATAGCAGGGCTACCCGCTGGCAGTGCATGAGTTAGAGTAGGGCCACCGTTGTCGGCAAGGGGGCTGAGAATGTCGGCTAAATCGGTAGGTACAAGGCCGTCACTCGTCGCCGTAATGTCTGACATGGAGGGGGTGAAGAGGCTAAATGCGTCGGCATTAGCTATGCCAGAGTTCCCGAGTAGATTGTAAAACGAGCTAAACGTAGCCGCGCCATTTATATTGCTAATCTCAACGCGGATTGGCGCTTGATTACCCGCAATAATATTATTGGTCAAATAAACACGGCCGGACGAGGCTGCAACACCACCGCCTAACTGGCCTGCGCTATTGCCCGTAATAGTGCTGTTTGTTATGGATGCGTCGCTGTTTTGATTACTATAAATTCCGCCACCGCGGCCGACAACGGTATTACCCGTAATAGTGCTGTTCACTACGGTTAATTGGCTCGATCTGGAAAGAACACCGCCGCCGCTACTCGCAGAGTTGTCAGAGACTGTGCTGTTATTTAGCAGCATCTTACTCTGACTTTTCAAGTAGATGCCCCCACCTTGGCTAGAGCTCGCGCTGTTGCCCGATACCGTAGAATTGTTAAGCGTTACTTCAGCCGATGCAGCCCTTATTGGAGGCGCTGAGGGTCCTGCTCCTGTGAGTATTAGGTTGTTCAAAACAGCAACGCCGCCGTTTATATAAAAATGCCGATTCGAACCAGCAAAATCAATCACTGGCCCCCCTAAGCCCTGCCCAGTGATGGTAGTGTGCGAGCTTATGGGGGGCAAGGTATAACCAGCAAGCGTTATTGTAGTGGTGGCTGTTGGTGGAAAGACTGTGTCATCAAACACAATAGAGTCATTATTATTACCAGCCACGCAACCACCCACGGCAATGTCGGAATTACTCGAGGTAATTGCGTCGCGCAAAGTACAACTACCCGACACGTCTAATGCGCTACTAACGGTAATCGTAGCGCTTGTCTGCGTCTCAAAAGCGCCGATATCGCACGTGGCATTCCGTGGAAAACGTCGCTGATCCCGCGCAATCAAAGGTTTGTTAATGCACAATGCTCCGTCACCATTATCAAGCGCGGGGCTGCTGGCGGCGAGTTCATGGGTTAATGAGCCGCCCCCGTTGTCTGCTAAGGAATCGAGAATATCGCCTAACGCGGTAGACTGTGTGCCGTTGCTCGTTGCGGTGATGTCAGACGCATTGGGATGGAAGGCGTAAAATGCCTGAAAGTTGGTTTTGCTCGAATCACCCAGAACATTATTTTGTGAAGTGATTGTAACAGCCCCCACCTCGTTGTTAATCTCCATCCTTACTGGTGCAATGTTTCCCGCCACAATGCTATTGCGCAGATAAAGCGCGCCCCCCCCGCCGTAAGCATTGATCCCGCCGGTTATGCCGCTTGCACTGTTACCCGTGATGGTGCTGTTGGTGATGGTTACGGTATCATTGTAAGAAAATATTGCGCCACCATTGCTCGCAGAGTTGCCCGAAAGCGTACTATTGTTAATCTCAACAACAGCGTTATAGGCGTTGAGCGCACCACCATAAATGGTCGACGTGTTATTTGAGAGTGTGCTGTTATTAATGCTTAAACTGCCATAATAGAAATTAATACCGCCGCCAGAACCAGTCACATTGCTTCCGGAAATAGTACTGCTATTGAGCTCTATCCCGCTGTTTGCCGCGATTATTCCGCGAGACGCTCCGCTTATCACTAGGTTGTTTAAACGAACCGTAGCGAGATAAATATCAAAACCGTGGCCAGCGATGGTTAATCCCCCTGGGGTATGGCCATTGATTGTGATATTGGAGGTAATACTTGGCAGAGCGCTTAGCGGCGAAATGGTGGTCGAGCTAAAGAGCGGAAACACTGCGGGGTCAAAATCAATTACATCATCACCTGCCCCAGCTGCACAATCACTCATACCTGCACTATCAGCGTTGGCAGACATAATAGCTTGCCGCAATGTGCAGCTTGAGTCAGTGCCTAGATCACTACTGTTGTCTACTGTAATCGTGGCCGCCATTGCGGGCGCCGCCAATGCTTGGGCCACGGCAAATGCAAGCAGCTTGGGCCGTAATGTAGAAACGGGTTTAAAGGTAACGGGCGACCCATGCGGGCACGCCAAGACACGCCGTGCGCGCCGTGCAGAATGCTTCATACAAAATCCTGTTGGTTGAGTTTTGAGCTCTGGTAAGACTAAGAGTCAGAGTCAAGGGGGAGGTAAGGGATGGCAGACTGCGCACATCAGCGGTTTGATGTTAGGCAGTGAGCATAGCTTATAAACTTGCATTTTGGTGATAAACATTTAGAAAAGGGAATGACAGGGCTAAGTTCGTCATCCCCGAGTAGTCTGGGATCCATGGTCTGTGAGTCTGATAATTTGCGGTTTCAATGCGTCATTCCCGCCGTCTTCCCCGCCTCGGCAACTGCTCCCGCGTGGCTCTACTCGCTACCTCCTTGTAGCGATACACGGGGAAGACGGCGGGGGTGACGTTATTGGCCTGCCTGGGGATGACATGGGGATGCTTCATCATCGCCGAGCCTCCTCGAGTTGCCTGTTAAAAATCTCAGCCCAATATTAACCACACTGCAACGCCAACCATCAAACAGGCGGCGATGCGGTTTAACCATTGGCCTAAGCCTCTCTTGCCCAAGTATTCGCGCAAGGCTCTGCCGCCGGTGGCGTAGATCAACATACTGATAAACTCAATCACCACCATCGCGGTCAGTAAAATGCTGGCCTGCAGCAATAGAGGTTTGTTTGCATCTATAAATGGTGGCAGTAGGGCGGCAAAAAAGATCCATGCTTTGGGGTTTGATACCGCGGTGATGAAGCCCTGCGAGATTAACTGCTTCGCGCTGATTATCATCACGGGCGCGTTTGCGTTTAACTCGACAGGCGCCCGCCATGCGCGCAGAGCCGCCCACAACAGGTATGCCGCGCCTAGCAGTTTGGCTACTGCGAACGCGTTCGGCGAGCTCGCAATTAGAGTGGCCGCGCCGGCCAGCGCGGCAATGCCCACTAAGGTGATACCCACCAGTTCGCCCAGCATCATCCAGAGCGTGCGCCGCACGCCGATGCTTATGCCAAGAGACAAGGCAAGCGTCATACATAAGCCAGGGCTGATTGAAATCAGAAAAAAGCTGGCACAGAAGGCCAGAAAGAGCGCTGCATCCATATAAAATTCGGTTATCCGTTTTGCGTCGATAAGTCGCGTGTCATAAGTTTAAGTCCTGCAACCTATTCCCGCGATCATAGAGCTTAGCGCAAGTTAATTAAATACTAACGTCGGTACAGTGCGACAAGGCGTAGTATAGAAGGAACAGTTTCGCTTATGGCTGCCAACAAGAAGGTTATGTATGTCTGAATTAAAATCTTATGCGGTGTGGGACGCAAACACACGTTGGTTTCATTGGATTAACGTGTTGTGTGTACTGGCCTTGATGGCGGTGGGCTTAGTGATTTTTAACGGCAATACGCTCGGACTGTCATCCGACGGCAAAATCTTGCTAAAAGTTATTCATGTCTGGATTGGCTATGTGTTTGTGCTGAATCTCACATGGCGATTTGTTTGGGCTTTTATCGGCAGCCGGCACGCACGCTGGTCCGCTATTCTGCCGGGCGGTAAAGGCTATGTGCAGTCTGTACGCAATTACGTGGTGGCGTTTATGTCGGGTAATCCAGAGCACTACCTGGGGCACAACCCGTTGGGTCGCATCGCGATATTTCTGTTATTCATTTTACTTACCACGCAAGCAATTACGGGATTAGTGTTGGCCGGCACCGACCTTTTTTACTTCCCGTTTGGAGCGTGGATTGCGCAGTGGGTGGCCGCACCAGGGATTGAACCGGCGGCTCTATTACCCTCGGCATCACAAATGTACGACCCGCAAGCGTATGCCGAAATGCGCGCGTTTCGATCGCCCTTTATTACTATGCACAAGTACAGTTTTTATGCCTTAGCTGTGGTAATCGTGCTGCACATTGCGGCGACCGTGATCACTGAAATTAAAGAGGGTGGCAATATTATTTCGGCTATGTTTACGGGTAAAAAGGTTTTTAAACATCCACCCGTGGATGCTGAGCGAGATTAGATATCCATGATTAAGCAGGGTGGCGTCACGCACTAATTTCGATTACTAGGCAGTGGAGTTTTAAATTCGAAAGCGTATGCTGAGCTCTCGAGTTAATAACAATAATAGGAACCCTCCCATGGACGCATCTGCCAAGCTTAAATATTTAAAACTCGCCCTTACCGTCTTCGGCGCCATTTTTATAGTGGGTATACCCGCGATGATGATGTGGATATGGCCGTCAGGCTGGTCTTGGACGCCAAGCCAGCCCGAATACGAAATGATGATGATGGGTGTTTACGCCACATTGGGAGTGTTTTTACTCCGTGCAGCTAAAGATCCGTTAGCGAATGCGAGTCTAATCTGGTTTACCGTTTGGTCGAGCATTGTGCATGGCGGCATTATGCTAATGCAGGCCATTATGGACGAAACCGATCGCGCTAATCTCTTGGGCGATGTGCCTGCATTGTTTTTAGTGGCAATTGTACTGGCTTATTTGATGCCGAAAAGTACCGACAAATAAACTAAGAGAACGTTTCAACGGTGGTGGACTGTGCTACGCGAAGTGATCGATCTGCACAATCGCTCGGCTCAATGTGCAACTTAATTAAGCCACCACCTCGATCTTAATGCGCTAGAAACCATTGCCGCTCATGTCCTAACGAGTTACCAAGACCTGAATATCAAGATGGCTGGCTAATAAGAAAAGTGAAAACTGGTGGCCGTATCAACGTAGCGTGTTGCTAACCCGTGGATTCGCGTCCCCGCCTACGCGGGGAAGACGGCGGGAATGACGTTGGGATGGGGATGACGGAGTGGAAACGCTAAAAAAGCGCCTGTTTGAGGAGATCCAAAACTGACAGAAATTGACCTTCGGTCAACCGCATTGTCATTTCAATATGATAATCTTTGAGATCTAAAACACTGTGATGGGGGATTAGTAATGCCAGCGTATCAATCTAAAGTTTTTCTCTTTTTAAGTCTCATGGCATGGGCTGGACTAGCAGGCGCTAAAACACTCGATGATCATCGAGCGGGAATTGCCGAAGACATGCGATTGTTTGGTAAAGCGCCGGTAATTGTTACGTTTAAAACACCGCTCTACGGCGCTTTGTCAGCCGAGCAGCTACCAGTGCAATTGGGTTTTGCACGCCGCAACTTTGTCGCAACGTTAAGTGCGGATTTGCAGGCGGCAGTCGGGACGGAGTTCGATTACTCACCCGCCGTGGCGATGGCGGTAACAGACGCGCAACTGCGCGAACTTGAGCAAAATGCCTTAGTAGAGGCAGTGCATCGTAATGGTCGCCGCACGGCGCATTTGGCCGAAAGTGTTCCCGTCGTTTTTTCCGGCGGTCGTCCGAGCACAGCGGGTAAAGGACGCTCTATTGCGATCATTGATACGGGCGTGGACCGACTCCACCCCAATTTTTCGGGGCGCGTAGTGTCTGAAGCGTGCTATTCGGGTGGTGGCTATGGAGGCGAGTATCCAGAAATTGTCAAACTATGCCCAGGTGGAGTGGTTGCTTCAACGGCTGTCAATTCAGGTCGAAATTGTAGTTTGTCTACCTACGAAGGTTGCGATCATGGTACTCATGTAGCAGGAATCGCGGCTGGTAACAGCGGTGTTGCGCCGGGTGCTGATATTATTGCGGTGCAAGTCTTTACGGGCCTTCGTGACTATTTCAACCGAAACATCTGTGGCACAGGCAGGGGTGATAGTTGCATCGTCGCATTCGACAGCGATATCGCGAAAGGGTTAGAACGCGTCTATACCTTGCGTAATTCGCTGAACGTTTCTGCGGCGAACATGAGCTTGGGCGGTGGCGGGTTTTCAGGGACGTGTAACGGCGAAAGTCCGTCGATGACCAATGTGATTAATCGGCTGCATACTGCTGGCGTAGCCACCACCGTGTCGTCGGGTAATGGCGGTCGAAATTCGGCCATTTCATTCCCCGCCTGTATTGCTACGGCGCTCGCGATTGGCGCCACCTCGGATTTTACAGGCAATGTAAATGGCAATCCTGTGCAGCTTGATAAACGTACATATTACAGTGATCTCAGCAGTACGCTGGACTTGTATGCGCCGGGAACATTAATTCGGTCGAGCGTACCAAATGGAGGCTTTGCAAATTTTAACGGCACGTCAATGGCCGCCCCGCATGTTGCGGGTGCCTTTGCGGTAATTCAATCGCTCGATTCGTCATTAGGTGTAACACCGATCGAAGCGGCTATGAAGTCGGTGGGTCCGCAAGTAACGAGTAATGGAATTACTCGTCGCAGGCTCGCCATTCGAGATACGCTGCAAGCATTGGGTATTTCGTTGTTTAACCCAGCGTCTATTCTTGACCTGTTGTTAGATGAACCTGCAGTGATTCCCTGATCAACGGTGTTCAGTCGTCACCCTCGCTAGTCATTCCCGTCCCCGCCTACGCGGGGAAGACGGCGGGAATGACGAAAAGTACGCGGGGAAGACGGTCGGGCAAGACGTCAGGAATTTCGGGTGGCAATGACGTTAATTCCTTCCTCAGGCGTAACGATTCAGTCTTCTGCCTTAGGAAAAAAGATACTCGATAACCCACCCGATGATTTGGGCGGTATCGGAGGCGCCGAGGGGGTAAACGCAACGGTGCCAATGTCACACGCGTTACCTAAATCCACAATCGCGATATTACTATTGGCGGCTCGGATTGGAACTAAAAAGGTCAATTCACGGTCGACCATGCGTTGATCTAAATCAGTGCACTCCCCCGGATCGGCGGCGGCAATGGCTGGGCTGCCTGGTGGAATCGTGTGTGCAAGTGTTGAAGGGGCGCCATCAATAATCGTCGCAGGGTTGAGCATCGTCAAGGGCGAGCGAGGGTTGTTACCATCAGACGTGGCTACGATATCACTCACTCTGGGGGTGAAACCGAAGAATGAGGTTGCAGAGGTCTGTTCACTATCACCAAGAAGATTAACGCCCTTAAGGGTTAAACCAACCACTCCCTCCACTGCCACTTCGCTGCCATTTGTTGCGCCGTTGGCAAGAATAATGCTATTGCTGATCGACGCAGAGGTACCACCTGCGCCTTCATATAAATTAATTCCGCCACCGAGCAGCCCCGCTGAGTTTGCTACTAGGGTCGCATTAGTCAAACTAATCGCACCTCCATTGTTAGCCAAAATGCCGCCCCCGCGATCGTCTGCAGCGTTGTTGGATATGGTTGCGTTGGTTAGGGTTGCAGAGGTATTCGCAAGATACACCGCGCCGCCAAAATTGTATGAGCGGTTAAGGAAGAGAATACCTCGATCCATTGTGAAACTGCCTTGGTTACCCTCCAAACTAACTCCCCCGCCATTCACCGAAGCGGTATTACTGAAGAAAGCGCCGTCTTCAACGGTAATCACGCTGTTATTGCTCCATAAGCCGCCTCCTTTACCTGACACATAAGAGTAGGAAATATCGCTATTTCCTCTAATATTTATCTCGCTATTGGCGGCTGATATTCCACCACCATTGCCTACCGCTACGGACTGCCTTACACGTGTGTTGTTCGTAATATTTAATAGGCTATTGGTGGCATTAATGCCACCGCCGCGGCCGGAAGAACTATTGAATACTAGGTACGCGGAGTTGAGTGTCGCAGTGCTGTTATTAAGGTAAATACCACCACCGTTTTCTGTAGCCGAGTTCAACGAGATGGTAGAGTTATTAATAGTCAACGATGAGTAGAATACGTCAATTCCACCGCTAATGGTCGTGGCTGAATTGTTGCTCACGGTAGAGCCGTTCAGTGTCAGCGACGAAAAAAATTCAACAACAATTCCTCCTCCGAAACCCGTCGTTGCGGAGTTATTGCTGATAGTACTGTCGTTAATTGTAACGTTTGCGCCACCGCGAACATTAATGCCACCGCCACCATAATATGGGTTGCCACCAGAAAAAATGAGGTTGTTGAGCGTTACCACAGGAGACGATTCATACATCCCAGGCCGATCAATTCTTAGCACGCGGGAAGTGGCCGTTTGTTGATCAATGGTAAGTCGCGCGTCTCCCACTGGCCCAGTGAGCGTTAGATCCTTGTTGATTAAAAGCTGACCACTCGTTAGCGCAATGGTGTCATTGACTGTAATGCTAGGGTCGAACAGAATCGTGTCATTAATGCTTGGTACTATGCCGCTGCAATCAGGGTTCAATGTGGCGGTGTTAACCGACACAATCGCCTCACGTAAGGTGCACAGTCCGTTGTTTGGTGTTTGGTTATCAAGCAAACTATCAACCACCAATACTGCTCCTTGTGCTGAATTTAAAAACGTCTGGCTTACCGCAAAGGCTATAGCCGTTTTTTTTATTATGTTCTTGGTGCGCATGGGAGCCCTTGGTTACAGGTTGAATAAACGGTAGATCAGCTATAAGCACTTTGTGCTGAAATCAACATTATTTTGGAGGGGGTGGTAATGGATTGAACGCGATTGCACCGATGTCACAAGGGCCACCTAAATCCACCATCGCTATATTGCCATTTGCCGCTTTAATCGGCACTGGAAAACTAATACCGCGGTCAACTTTGCGTTGATCCAAGTCGCTGCACTGACTGGCGTTGGCGGCATCAATGGCGGGGCTACCGGGTGGCAGCGGGAACGCGATACTCGAACTCGGTCCAATATTGGTGGCAACACTTATAATAGATAAGGCTGGATGCGGATCGTTACCGTCGGACGTGGCAACTATGTCATTCAAACCAGGAGTGAAATCAAAAAACGCGGCCGCTGACGTTATCTCATTTGCTCCAAAGATATTGGGTCCTTCCGTCGATAGGTTAATAGTGCCTTCTATTGCGACCTCATCACCATTGTCTGCGCTGTTAGCCACAACAATGCTGTTGCTGAATGATGCAGAAGTACCACCAGCGCCTTCGTACAAACTAATTCCGCCCCCCAATCCAGCGGTGTTGACTGCAATCGTGACGTTGGTAAGGGTCACAGAGCCACCATTATTGAGCATTATCCCGCCCCCACGATTGAGGGCACTATTATTGAGTATTGTGGCGTTATCTATGTTGGCTCGATGATTTGCAAGATAAAGACCGCCACCGAAGTTATTGGATCTATTAGCGAACATTACACTTCGATCGATATTTACACTGCCATTCGGACCTACAGCGCTCAGGCCACCGCCGTTAATAGTCGCAGAATTAATAGCAAGGGTGCTTTCCGATATACTGATCACGCTATTCGTGCTTGCAATCCCCCCACCAAACAGCGTGGCTGACGAGTACGCAATATCGCTGTTGCTATTAAGCCGAATGGTGCTGTTCTGTGCCTGTATTCCACCGCCGCTGCCGGTTGTGGTGGAGTGTCGAACTTGGGTGTTGTCGGTGAGGATGACGGTGCTGTATCGAGAGGATATTGCGCCGCCGCCAGTACTTGACGTATTGCTTAGAAAATAACTCGATTTTATTGTGGCCGAGCTCCCGTTAAAACGGATTCCTCCGCCATCTTGCCCAGCTGTATTTGATGCGATAATCGAATCGTTTAAAGTGAGTGTTGACATATACACATCAATTCCACCGCTGTACGAATTCGCAACGTTATTTGTTACGGCGGAACTATTCAGTGTTAACGATGAATTGAACTCAACAGCGATCCCGCCGCCGAAGTTATTAGGTGCTTGGTTGTTAGTAACAACAGTATTGTTTAGCGTCACGTTTGCGCCATAGCTAATGCGCATGCCACCACCGCCAGCAAACTCAGAAAAGCCGCCAGTGATGGCAAGGTTGCTTAGTGAAGTTGTAGGTGGAGCCTCTTCTCCGAGGGGGCCAATCGTTAAAACTCGCCCATTCGCTGTTTGTTGATCAATCGTTAATAAAGAAAGCCCCGTTGGTCCAGAAATTGTCACATCGTTGTTGATAGATAATGGCCCTAGCGATAGTGCAATCGTGTCGTTTGCCGAGATGCTTGGAGCGAAGGAAATTTGATCGTTGTTCCCTGGTACGTTGGCGCTGCAATCGGCGTTAAGAATTTGGTTGTTTACCGAATTAAGTGCCTCGCGCAGGGTGCAAGCACCATTCACGGGCGTTATATTGTCAAGCAAACTATCAACCACTAGCACTGCCCCGTTAGCCGAGGTAAAAATAGCTTGGCTAACAGCTAAGGCAATGGCTGTTTTTGTTACAGGATTTTTAGTACGCATTAGAGCCTCACGCGCAAGCTATAAAACCAAATATTAGCCTTGAACTCTGGGTTGAGCAAACAGTTTGAACTCCAATAAAGTAATAAATCCTACCGCGTTGCAAAGCTAATTCTTCCATTGCATCACTCACAGAACGTAGATTTTTTGCGTATTTGAAGGTATATCTCAATTGCCTTTGGTGCTACTTTTAGGACAAATTTTTTTAGTCTGCAGTAAAAACTCAATCACCTTGAGGTTAATAGATGCGCGCACTGATTCTTATTTGCCTAGCTTTATCGGCACCCTCTTTAATACTTGCTGAGTCGTCTTGTTCATTTTGCCCACCGCAATACTGCCAAAATGTTGAGCTGGCCGCGCAAATAAAGACGGCAAAAAAGCAAGCGGCCGAACAGCGCGGTCTACCTCAACGCTTGTCGGGTTTGTTTGACCAACTCGGTGACTGCCAAGCCTGTGTCGAGCAAGCTCCTGACTGGCCACATTTAGTCGTGGAGTACGATGGTGCGGCTATGTCTGAGCGTGCTGGCCAAGCAATCGCCTCGTACAGTACCAGCCGCGCATGGTCGGCAGCGGGCGAGTATCAGGCGCGGTTAGATATGCAGTCGGGCATTGTGAAACGATTGCACATCACTCTTGGTGCTGAACCTTGTAGTTGCTGCACAGCCACCAGCGTGGAGGAATATCGTGCATGGATAAAATCGAGCGGAAACGATGCCTTATTAAACGACCCAAACTGGAATGAGCAGCTACGCACACACGCGTCCCCCACCATCTCAATTACGTCCCCAGAACAAGCGCAGGAAATCCCTGCGGACTTGAGTGACATTCCTCCCAATTTGCGCATTACTGAGCCCGTGCCGGGCAAGTTAGACGACTATCGAACGCCACCGCCGGCGCGTGTAGTACAAGTGCTCTGCGAGTCTTGTCAAGCATTGGCCGACCGCTACAACGAGATAGGCACTAAGATGAATCGCGTAAACGATGCCTTAGCACCGCTGCGTCGCGATCTAAATTACGAAGAACAAATGATCGACTATTCACGTTCGATGATCGACTCCCTTAATGCGGTGGCCGGGACCCCCAAAGTGCTAGAGCAACAAAAAGGCCACGAAGCGCGGTTGCAACAAGGGTATGCAAACCTCGAACGTTTAAACAGTCAAATCGCGCAACGCAATACCGAGCTTAGTCAATTGCGTACCGAGCAAAGTGGCGTAATGGTTGAGTTGCGCGAGTGCGAAGCAACGCAGTGTTTACCAACCGAATCCAACGCACCCAAGATCGAGTTTCCAATTGTAGCGGTGATTGTGCCGCCTGATGATGCACCACCTGCTGAGTCGCAACCCAAAGAAATTGAATGGCCAGATGAGCAAGCGCCAGAGGCTGATCTGCCGCCTTTGGAACTCTATTGGATAGGCTGGTTGTTAGTAGATGAAACGCTAGAGACGAGTCCTACAGACTGCCCAACATCCGCTGGTGCAATCTACATAGCGTCCAACAACGGTCACCCCCTGCAAGTGGGCGATATTGAAGAAGACGGTAAGATTGCGGATGTACTTGATTACACGATAGATAATAACAATACCCCCGCACCGGTTATCAATGGTGATTACAACTGTGACGCACAACGCACCGCTAAACTCAAAGGCACCATCAACACCACTGTCACAGATACGATTACAGGCGAAACGACGAATCTAGAAGTTGCTGCTGAGGGTCAAATATTCAAAGAGTCGAATTCCAGCGGCAATCCTAATACAGAGTTTTCAGCAAATTCTAAGGGTTTTGTTCCCCACGTTGATTGGCAACCCATTGCAACTAAATGTCTGCCCTGCACTAAGCTGGTTGATCAATACAACGAGACTATGTCGCGTGTTTTTAGCGCACGTAGATTGGTAG
>CAYGNS010000003.1:0-5284 GCA_964351295.1 uncultured Gammaproteobacteria bacterium | reverse complement strand
CTCTGCATCGGATGTGGCTCGAGCAACTGCGAAATTCTAAAAAGATGGATATGGACAAGGAGCCCGAGAGCATTGTCGCGCTGCTAGCGGCAATAGAAGGCCTGCAAAAGAAGTTAGCGAACCATAAAGCCATACTCGCGGAGCTTGAACAACAAGCAAGTTATTTAGAAGGTGTAATCCAAGATTGTGAGCGCCAACAGTGCACTAAGAAGGAATACAGCAAAATTTCGCCGATTAAGTTAGGTGGCTTTAAAAAAGGTGAATATTTTCAACCAGACACAAAAGCTATTCTTAGCGAGCACGGTTTTGCGTGGAATGGACCTTACACCACCAATTGCCCACCCTGCCAATCGATTGTGCAACAGCTTAATGCCGTGCCGGGTTGGCTAACGCGCGTGCATTTAAAAATTGCTTGGTATGAATATGAGATCAAGCATATAGAAATTAGTTCAGCCATGTTGGGCCCGAATTCTTTCACTGCTTCTGAAAACCAGCGAATTGTCAAAGATCTACAAAGCAAAATAGGGGCGCTACGCCAAGAAATCGCAGGGCTCAATAAGTTATTGCAAAAGTTATTGGCAGACCTCGCCTTGTGCCAAGCCAAGTATTGCAGCAATGCTAAAGAGGAGCCCCGCATAGGCATGCTACCCGGAACAACAAACGAAGGTGGCTTGTTGGTAGGCAACTACACTAAGTGCATAGATCAAGCTCCTGACACACCGATCACGGTAGGGCCCAACAATGAAGTAGGTAGCAGTGCTAACTTTAAAGAAAAAGCCAAAAACAAAGTGGTTGGCGCGGCCGTCGGAGCACTCGCTGGCTTAGTTGGGATTGGTGGCGGTGGAGGTGGGGCAGATGATGGCCCACCCACTTACAAAGACCCAATTAAGTCGCGCGCTAAAACCAAAGTGAAATCGCGCAAGCCAAAACGCGAGATTCGTGTGGGTGCAGGCTTTACCGATCAGGGCTTACTCATCAGTAGCGACATCAAATCAGCACCCGGTAAAGGCACATTTCAAACCGTGATGTTGCAAAATGCGGCGGGCTGGCAACTATTCCCCGAGAGTTTGTATTTGTATGAAATCTGGGGCGAGTGGAAGCTGAGCGTATCGTGGACGCGAGACACCTATATTGATGGTGAACACGTTAAGCACGAAGAAGGCGGTTGGACCGAAAGTTGGAAGGAACTGATCGCTAAGGGCGAATACGTAAACTACGTAGAGGTGCAAACGGCGCCAATATGGGAGCAACTAGGCTTCAACACGGCCACAAGTGGAGCGCGCTCACTGGGTACGCTGTTTCCTGTGTCGCCTGAGATGCTGGCTCATGGCCCGCTCGACTTGTTTATCCACGTTACCGAGCCTCAAGCGGATCCCGTTACTACTTTCCCCTATCATTTTAGATTGTCACTCGACGACAAAGGCCGCGTTGTAACCGAGCACGTGGACGACGCAATCCAGACACAACCTGAACCGTGTAAAGATCGTACTGTAGCCACCGTCACTCCGGTGGGCGCCACTATTAGTGATGCAGATTCTAGCGATGACGGAGACGCAACTCAGGAGAAGGCTGAATCGGGCGAAGAGGAATCAACGGTTAGCAAAGGCGGTACTGAATCTGACTCGGAGATGAGTGATGAAGATGTAGAGCGATCACTTAAGGACCCAAGTACCTATGGTCGTCGTTTGACCCCTGAGGAAATCGCCAAGCTAAAAACCAAACCAAACCCCAACGACACTGACGGAGATGGCATACAAAACGGAATCGATACCATGCCCGATGTACCAAGTGATTCATTTATTGCTGGTACAACAGTCGGGCGAATTCTAGATCCTGCGGGTCAACCTGTGCTGGTGTTCGGCGAAGATGGCGGCGATGATCCACTAGGAGGGTCTGATGGTGTGCGAGTAGAAGTGGGCGATGCAGAAGGTGGCGGTAACCCAATGGTGGAGATTCTGGGTGTTGAGCTAGAGCTTAGCCCGGGTACGATCTTCGATGCGTCGTTTGGGTGAGTTAATAAAGGCGAGAAATTACTTGTTCTCCGTCACCCCAACTGTCATCCCCGCGAATCGCTACAAGGAGGTAGCGAGTAGTGCAACGCAGGAGCAGTTGCCGAGGCGGGGGCCATTATCAAACACAGCGCTCCCAACTAAATTGGTAAATATAAAATGTTCCCAACTAAGTTGCGGCACTCGTCGTCAACCTTTATTCGTTCTGGAATACCGCGTGGCGACACCTTATGTGCCCCATACCCGTACTGGGTTAGTAGCTCGTTTACCGACGCAGAGTTTTGCGGGATTATTTCCACCAATAAAGCTTCCACGGCTTGTTTTGCTAACGTCTCAACCGCACCACTCAGGGCGCGAAATTCGGCGCCCTCAACATCTAATTTCCAGAACCGAATAGACGATAACTTTTGCTCTTCAACCAACGAGTCAAACGTAATTGCTTCACAATGAATGGTTGTAGTTTCAAGCGTCTCGAACCATTCGGTATTGATTGTTGACCATTCGCCGGTGTCTCCTTCGCCCGCTATTTTCAGGTCAACAACCCCTTTGCGAGAGTCGAACAATGAATTAACCACCACTACCCGGTCTTCAAACTTTCCCGCAGATATGCACTCTTGCAGCCAAGCTACACATTTTGGAACAGGCTCAATGCAAAAGACTTTTGTGTTTGATGACAACAAATAGTAAATCAACATTTGACCGATATTAGCGCCAGAGTCGACAACCGTACCGCCGCCCGCGAGCCAGTTCTTGATCCATTGAACTTGCCCACCACCCTCATAATCTCCGTATACGAGAGACCGATGGTTGGAGACTTTAAGATCGAGTTTCCAATCGATACCCGCCGATGTTGTGACCCAAACAACCCCCTTTTTGGCGAGACTGCGATCGTATATGCGGCGCAATATTCCATGCTTACGCGGAATATTTATATTGCGGAGTGTGGATAGCCCAAGCGGCAGCTTTATGGTGTTCAACAAGTATCCTGCAGAAGAGCTTTAATTGTGTGATTGAAAGTGAGCGGAGAACGCCTGAGCGCACCAATTTAGAAAAATGCAGTAAGCGTAGCCAAATAATAAGCTACGGCATTAAAAACGCCTAGTATAGTTCTAGTTGAAAATGGGGGAAGCGTCCTCCCCAGCGTCATCCCAGCTCCTCGTCACCCCCGCCTTCGCGGGAATGACGAGGAGCGGGGGGATGACCTGGCGAATGACCGCGGTAGATGTTTTTGATTCTCTCGAGGGTTGTTCGCCAACCACTACAAAACCCATAAATGCACCAACGCAGCGGCTAAGGCGAGAGCGAGCGCGACTACTATCTTAGGGCCGCCGAAAACCATCCATTGGGCGCTGGGGAAGGCAAAGGTTCTTCTTAACGCGTCTAGCTTTAGGCCATGATGTTTGCTGCCGATGGTGGCGGGGAGTATTTCGAGTAGGTCACGGCGACTACGGTAGCGCACCATGCCGGCGGCCGTCCAATGGTCGCCATCGCAGTCGATGTTCTCGATATTGCCGGTTGTTGCTTTAGCCACAAATACGGGATGGCCCGCGCGCTTTAATAAATTACCCAGAAATATTTTCTGATACTCGCCGAGTTTGGCGCGAGATTGGTCGTAGGGCTTTTTCAGTTCTAGTAAATTGACCATCACAAAGTCCTTACCGTCATCGTTGGCAAAAAATTCGCAAATGGTATCGATGCGGTTGGGCGAGTGGCCAATATGCTCGAATAATAGCTCGCGGATTGCAGCCACTTCGTCTGGTGTGATTTTCTTTTTAAAGCCCACATACCAACACCAAAAAAGTAGATATATAAAAGCGCTTGAGAGCCAAATTACGAGGGGGGTAGTGAGTGTCATGCGCGGCGGTATCGAGTTAAGTCGCTGATGTGCGTAACGTTACCACGAGTCGATCGTTTTCGTGAAACACTGCTGACAAGTGCGGTGGGGCTTGCAAATGCAACGCGCAAAAAAAAGCCAGCGGGGAGAGCCGCTGGCTTAAAGATTTACTGCACGGGGGAGGATCTAAAAATCGTATTTCACTTCAAAGCGAATTTCATAACGTGACGCATCTCCCACGCGCGCGAACGGCGTAGTGTCGTCAAGGTCTACGTTACCTGGGAATGGCACTTGCTCCAAAATACCCCAGTCATCGTTCAAGAAGTTAGTGAAGTTGTCGATAATAAATGACGCAGTGGCTTTGTGATCTTCAGCGAAGCCACCAAACTCTTGCGACACTTTAAGATCAACTTTAGTCCACGAAGGGCTGTTGAATGCGTTGCGGCGAGCACCAGGCTCCAATACGTTTCCGCTAAAATCTAAGAACGGTGTAAAGTTGTATGGATTAATCGTACCATCAAACGCGCGGCTATATGGCAAGCCAGTATTGTGTTGTCCAACCAACGAGATCGTAGTTAGGTTGTCGCCAAACCATTCTTTTTCCCATGTAAGCACAGTCACCAAGCGATGCTCTATGTTGTAGCTCGACGTTGAGAGCACTTGCTCTTGGGGGTCGAAGAACGCACGGTTTTGGTAGTTCGAGAACGCTACCGAGCTCGTCATTGGCTGCACGTCTTCAGCGTCCGTATAGGCATAGCCTACCCGAAAGCTAAAGCCATTCTCAAACGCTTTCGATACATTGATCGAAGCCGTTATCGACTCGTTACCAATATCGCTGTTAGTCAATACAAAGCTGTCGTCACGCGGGCTTGAGTACTGTGGGTAACCTTCCGCAGTTGTACCAATTTGCTCAAGGTCGCCGCGCAGAATAATCGCTGTGTCTTGACCTTCAGTAATAAGCAAATCGCCCTGAATCACATAATCAGATTCAGTGATGTGCGTAACGCCAAAGGCGATCTTAAGCTCGGCAGGAATCTCAAAATTGGGATCAAGGTAGTTGATCTCAAAGTTATCGCCCACGCCCGCAGCCACTGCATTTACGAGTTCCGATGGAACACCGTAACCTGGACCGGCCGGCACGCCATCTTCCAATAACAAGTACACAACGTCGGCGTCGAACAACGAGCGCGAACCGTCTGTGTAACCAAACGAGCGACCGCGTTGTCCAAACTGCAATACGTTGTTGGCCGAAAAGTTGTTCGACAACCAAACGTTTGGATCACCGCCTGAGAACAAGCCTAAGCCACCGCGTAAAGAAGTGGCATCGCTTAGATCAAAGGTAAAAGCCAGACGGGGTTGCAACAAGCCTTCTCCGTCTAGGTTGGTGGAGTTAGAAAACCCGTATTGCTCAGTAAACGCAGCGTTTTCGCCTGGCGCATCA
>CAYGNS010000002.1:0-18924 GCA_964351295.1 uncultured Gammaproteobacteria bacterium | reverse complement strand
GTGTAATCAGCATCGCTAAATTCGGCTTCTTTACCGGCCCCAGCTTCGACTCTGAGCGTATGTCCGAGTTTTTGAATTTGTTGAGCTGATTCGGGCGTGAGGGCGACGCGGCGCTCACCTTTATAGGATTCCTTGGGAACACTGATAATCATGTGCTTGCTCCTGATTCAAAGCGTTTGGCAATTGTAGAGTGGGCAAATTATACGGAGCGCTCGTTACGAGTCACCCCTGAATCTGCGGATGCTTACTATAACTGATATTGTTAAAGTGAATGAAGTTCCAATTAACAGAGACGAAAAAGACTTAACAACGTATACCTTGAACTACACAGGAGCTGTATCAAGAGCGCAATGCCACAACCCAAACAGCCCCAGTCTAACTAATCCTTCATGGTTTCATTCTAGTCGGTATTGTTAGCGTGGCATATTCCCTATAATGCCAAGATGGAAATAAACGCTTTGTACGCCAGCTTGACGGTTTTTGAAGCCGTTGTGTTAAGTATTTGTCTTATTCTAATGGTTTTTGCTGAACCGCTAGGACGACGCCTTAACGATGACGAGGGCCTTGCCAGCAGGGTGAGCATGATGCGAGGCCTGACGCTGTTAGTGTTGGTTGCGGTATCGGCCAATGTTTTGCTCGCACATCGCTATGGCCTGCTCGACAAATTAGCCCAGGCACTCATCATTATTTACTTCGCGGTCGTGGTGACCAAAGTACTCAACTTTGGCGTTCGGCTGCGCTTTGGTCGCAAGCGCGTGAATGATGACAAAACGTCGATCGCAGACACTTATGCGAGTCGAGGACTCAGTCTGTTTGTCGCCGTTCTAATAACAATTATCGTCATCATCAGTTGTTTGCGCATTATGGGACTAGACTCACTGCTCGAGGCAGGTGGAGCGCTCGGCATCCTAGGCTTGTTACTCGCCATGACTCAGGCAAGCTGGGCTCCCGACATTGTGAGCGGTCTGATTATCCTCAATAGCCGCTTGTGTGAAGAAGGCGACGTAGTGCAATTTAATATGGATGGACAATCCATCGTAGCAGGCATTTTCAAAACCAAGGTATTTCATACCGAATGCCTCGACCTCGTAAACAATCATCGCTTGATGCTACGCAACGCCAAACTCCGCGATTGCAGTCTACAAAATTTATCGCGCTTTGCTTCTGCGCGCGGTTTACGTGAATGCTTAACGTTTAATATCGACTACAAACACAGCGAAAGCGAAGTGCGCGCCATGCTAATGCGCGCCTTTGTCGCCATTGACAAAGCAGAGAGCTCCAGAGAAGAGCAATACGAGCCCGAAATATACGTACAAGCAACTGGGGACTATGCCGTTACATGGGCCGTTTTTTACTATACAAAAGATGTTAAGCGGCTCATGACCATCCGACAGATATTTCGAGGGTATATACTGGCCGAAGCCACCCGCTCAGGTATATCGCTCGCAACCCCGGTATTACAAACAACTCAATTAACGGCGAATCAGGCGGCTAACAGCGCGCTCCTCCAAGCAGCCGATAAAACGCAGTCGGTTAATCTAGATGACATTGCCCGTGAATAGCAAGATGCGGCATGGCTTGCCGGCTAGCAATACGGGAATCGTTAACTCTTGCTGTTATGTGAACACAAGAGGTTTTATAATGCGCGCCGTGTTAAACAATGACTTTTGATTGTTAAGCCAGTAAACAGCAAGCTTTGCCGAAGTGCCCTGGGCAATAGCGAGAGTACGAGTCATATCTACGCCGGTTGGTCTAGACACTAAAACCGCTGTCTAGACCGTTCGAAACTGTTCTAGACTAAAGGGCGCTGCCTAATCCACGCAAGAATCAGCTTGAGTACCAACAACGTCAATGAGCAAAACAAAAGCAGCACCCAACCACTTTATTAAAAGTATTGTCAGCAACGATGTGCGCAATGGTCAGTACCATGAGGTGTACACCCGTTTCCCACCCGAACCGAATGGATACCTGCATTTGGGGCACGCCAAATCGATCTGCTTGAACTTTGGTCTGGCTCAAGAACTGGGTGGGCGCTGCAACTTACGCTTTGATGACACCAACCCCGAAAAAGAATCCGCTGAATACATGGAGTCTATTCGAGCCAGCGTGCAGTGGTTGGGGTTTGAGTGGGACAAGTTGTGTTATGCCAGCGACTATTACGACTATTTCTATGGCTTTGCGTTAGAGCTGATCGATAAAGGCTTGGCTTATGTAGATGACCTTAATGCCGAGCAGATGCGCGAGTACCGCGGCACGCTGACTGAGGCAGGCAAGAACAGCCCAAGTCGTGCGCGTGCGCCGGCCGACAATCGCGCCTTGTTCGAACGCATGCGCGCAGGTGAGTTTGCCGAAGGGCAGTACACACTGCGGGCTAAAATCGACATGAGTTCGCCAAATATTGTCATGCGCGATCCGATCTTATATCGCATCCGCTTTGCCCACCATTACCGAGCGGGTGATAAATGGTGTATCTATCCGATGTACGACTTCGCTCACTGCATCTCTGACGCCTTGGAAGGGATTACCCATTCCCTATGTACTTTAGAGTTTCAAGATAACCGAGAGTTGTACAACTGGGTGCTGGCCAACATTAGTGTCAAGCAAACGCTCACAGGTGAAACTGGCAAAACCTTACCTCGGCAAATCGAGTTTGGGCGATCCAACCTTGAGTACTCAATGGCCAGTAAACGCAAACTCATTCAGTTGGTTAGCGAGGGGTATGTAAGCGGTTGGGATGATCCGCGCATGACCACCCTTGTCGGCCTAAAACGCCGAGGTTACACGCCGCAATCGATACGCGACTATTGCGCAGAAATAGGCGTCACCAAAAAAGATAGCACGATCGATATGGTCGTTCTCGAAAACGCCATTCGAAACGACCTTGAGGCCAGCGCAAAACGTATCTTTGGCGTACTTGACCCGATAAAAGTTGTAATTACAAACTACCCTGAGAATCAAACCGAGGAGTTTGAGGTCGCCAACCACCCGCAGCAAGTTGAGTTGGGCACACGTACTCTGTCGTTCGGTCGTGAAGTGTATATCGAGCGCGAAGATTTCATGCTTGAACCACCGGCCGACTATTTCAGACTTGCCCCCAATCGTGAGGTGCGACTGCGCTATGGTTATGCGATCACTTGCAATGAAGTGATCACCGACCAGCACGGGCGTGTGGTGGAGCTGCACTGTAGCTATGACCCGCTATCGGCTCGTGGTAAGACCGCCGATGGCCGAAAGATCAAAGGCATTATTCACTGGGTTAATGCTGCTCAGGCGATTAGTGCTGAGGTACGCGTGTATGATCGCTTGTTCACGCATCCGAATCCGGCGGCGGCAGACGACTTTACCGCTCATCTCAACCCCGAATCACTCACGGTCTATGCCGATGCCAAAATTGAACCCAGTATTTTGCGCGCTGACCTAAACGATCGTTTTCAATTCGAGCGAGTAGGCTATTTTTGCTTTGACGAGCAAGACACTGCGCTCGCAGACTCTAGGATTGTGATGAATCGAACAGTGAGCTTGCGCGACACATGGGCAAAGTCTCAAGCGTAATCCATCGCGCGAGTGCCTAAGCCCTCAGCTCGAAGCTCCCAGTTTAGTTGACAGTGTCGGTTTTGTCCGAGCTATCAGTAGAACCCTCAGGAGCCTCTGACTCGAGCTGATACGTCTGCGCGCCCTCCTCAGTTTCTACGGTGATTTGACCGTTAACTTGAGCATTGAGTTCATCCAGAACTTGCACCAAACTTTGCACCAAATCTTGTCCTAGCTGCGGATTTTCTTGTGCTTGTTCTTCAACATTGCGCGCGAACTCCTCCAGTTGTTGGATCAGCTCGCTACCGCTCGCGCTGAGTTCGCGTACCACGGGCGACAACTCCTCACCCATTTTCGCAATGGCCTCAGACATCTCACCTTCAGAAGCTTTGAGTTCTTGCAGCGCGGCGCTTAAATCTGTTTCCACTGTTTTAACCGCTTCTTGCGCTGCGAGGGCGGCTTGCGAAAGTTGCTGTTCCACCGCTTGTTTATCCGCAGCAAACTGCTCGCCTTGCAAGTAGCCCGTAAACGAGTCAAACAAATCTGACAAAGTGCCCGATCCTAACTGCACCGCATCGCCCACCAACCACGCACCCAACTCAAACATCGAATTAAGGCCTTGCAATGCTTGCCCTTCGGCAAGCGGTATCGGGTCACTCGTGGTTCGATTATAGATTTCCAGCGGTGAGCCCTGCTCCATACTGTTCACGACCACTACAGATTTGGTGTGGAAAAGTGTCACGCTCTCTGGGTCAAGCGCAAGTTCAACGGTCACCCCTTCCAGGCTCTCGTCAATCCCTGCCACAGTGCCCACTGGCTGCCCTTCATAAATCACCGCTTCGCCTAGCTCGACGCCGTCGGCTGAAGCAAATTGCGTTGTTACGTTAAAGCTGCGATCCCCGCACGCGCTCAGCGCGAGTAAGGCGACAAGGCTTAGGCCTTGGGCGCCACGGGATAAAACGGTTTTAAGGCTGGTCATATGTAGTTCCCCATTTAGACTTAAATTACGCTGAAATCCCTTTTTGCAGTGCGGGTTGAATCAGTGAATCACGCGCCAACAAGTCTTTCGATTAGAGCAAGTTTGGCATATCGATAAAAGGATTGCGGTTACCTTGCAAAAATTCAATACGGTCGTTACGCGCCTTCTCCGCCGCATCGGGCGGGTCTTCTTTATGCCATTGTTTAAGCATGGCCTTTTGCTTGGCAAATATTTCAAGCTTGGCTTCGGGGTATTGCGTCACCATGTAAAACATAGCGCGAGCAATATCACCCCGCACTGCGGGGCGCGGCTCAACGACACGTTGACGATCGTCCACTTCAAAATCACACTCTGCACCAAACCGACGCGATTCGCCAGCAATATTGCCAAAGCGAAAACTCTCTCTCGCCTCGTTGACGTCGGTTCTACTTGGGTACAAATTATGCAAATCTGCCTCTATGCGATTAAACAAACGATTATAACGACACAAATTACGGGAGTCGCAAACCATGGCATTGGTCACCCAGCCCATGGGAAACACATGCTCGATATTCACACCGTTTGCAGGCAATTTTGTGTGGGCCTCACCACAATAAAGCGTTGTAAACGGCTGGTTGTATAGTTTGCGCCAAAACACCTTACGCGCTGCCGCATAGTCAGCAATTGTTGGTGGACGCATCGGTGCCGACTCGCTCGACAAAGCGGCCGACTCGCTACGCATGTCTTGCGACTCATGGGGTAGTGAATAATAAATGCCTGCAGCCACAAGCAACAACACCGCAACTCCTCGTACAAATTTAGCCATTTATGCCTACAGCTCAAATAGACGCTTTTCTTAAGCGCGCTGAAAAAGGGTTCACGTCTTTAGCCTTTATGCAGATTATGGCCCGCGTACAGTGCATCGATTTCGTGCGCATAATAGTCCATTACTTGAGGTCGTTTCACTTTAAGCGTAGGCGTCATCAAGCCATTTTCAACCGTCCATTCTTCGGTTGTAGCAAATAGCTTACGAATGCGGGCATAGCCCGGAAAGCGCCCCATTTGCGCTTTAACTCGTGCAAGCAAAAACGTCACGACATCGGGCCGACTAATATCGTCATCGCTCCAACCATACTGTTCACAGAGGCTTTGCCAAGGTTCGGCGGCCACCACAACTATGGCCGCCAAGTAAGAGCGGCCCTCTCCTAGTACCATCACTTGCTCAAATAAAGGGTCGCCTGTTATGGCCGCTTCAATGTCCCCTGGTGGTACTTTTTCGCCATTCGCCAACACGAGAATGTCTTTAATGCGGCCAACAATGCGCACAAACCCTTGCGCATCAATAGACGCGCGATCGCCAGTCTTTAACCAACGTCCATCGGCCTCTTCAACAATGACATTGGCGGTGTCTTTCTCGTTCCGCCAATAGCCCTGCATTACATTCTCGCCTTTAATCCATAATTCATCATTAGCCATAAGCTTTAGCTGTACGCCGTGCAGAGGTAAGCCAATGGAATCAGGTCGATTATCCTTAACTGTATTAACACTCGCGATGGGACTCGATTCTGTGAGACCATACCCTTGTAATAATTCCAATCCGAGCGCGATAAAGGTCTTCGATACATCGGGTTTGAGCGCCGCCCCGCCCACTACCACATAGCGCATACGCCCACCTAGCTTTTGGCGTACAGTACTCGCGACGAGTCGATCCAATATAGGGTGGAACAGCAAACGGGGACTCCACGATGCGATCCCCTGAGTGTATTCAAAGCGGCGCCAGCCAACATTAATGGCGGCTTTAAATAGCGCGCGCTTGATTGGCGACATCTGCGCCAACCCCGCGTAAATCTGATTGTGAATGCGTTCAAAAATTCGTGGCACCGAGACCATGACAGTTGGTCGAATCGCAACCAGATCCTGTGCAAGCTGAGGTATGGAACGATTGAAGGCCACTGCGGCACCGCACATAACGGGGCAGTAATACCCAACGGTTCGCTCTAGGGCATGTGACAACGGTAAAAACGACAAAAATTGATCGTCGGGGCTAACGGCAACGCTGCGCATGCCATTGTAGGCATTCGACAAAAAATTGGCATGGGTTAACATTACTCCTTTAGGCCGACCAGTCGTGCCAGAGGTGTAGACAATCGAGGCTAAATCATTGGCCTGTGCCACACCGCGCTCTAAGTGTTCCCCGTACTCGGGCAACCAGTCGTCTAAAAGCACAACGTCTTTATGCTTAGCCGCTTCGGTCTGCGCCCCGGGCGCAATTTGCATCACCACCGCCTGCTTAACACAACTTAATTTGTGCTCGCTGTTTAACACCGATAACCAAGTGGCCCGATTGGCAAAAAACACCATTTTTGCGCCCGCGTGCGAAATCACATAGGCCATATTATCGGGACGATCCGCCGTGTACAGCGGCACTACTACCAAGCCCAAACGTAACGCCGCTTGGTCGAAAAGCACCCATTCAATGCTGTTCTTGTAGCAAATAGCAACGCGATCACCTTTGACCAAGCCACTGCGACGAAACGCCACTTGCCAGCGCTCTACCTGCGTGGCGACTTCCGCCCACGTTAGCGAAACCCACGCCTCGCTCGCCGCGTCAAATTGCGTATAGGCCAAGCCATCGGGAGTGCGACGCACGCGCTCGCGGAACAACTCGTCTAAAGTCTGCACCACCGTCAAATCAATTGTATCTAAGCCCGTAGTCAACGACTGCGCGTCTTGAGGATACCGAGTCGCTACCGTATTATTGTTTTGCATCGTAACGTTGTATTCTTATAATTGTGAGCTACCGAATGAGTTCAGCAAGGATCGCGCACGAGTTTAGCGTAGTTATTCTAGCCATTCACGCATTTTAGGGGGATATACCACCTGTGACTTTTGAGGTGGCTATAAACTGTGCTAAATTACGCGGCCAGTTTGACTCCGACCAATTAATAGCAAATTTAACATACCATCATAATGCCAACGCATGCGCGGTGGCTGTTGGTTAAAGCTGGGCAAAAGCTTATTCCCCCCATCCGTCTAAACAGGTGTTAGGCACATAACGTATGTAGGTATTAATGAGACTGATTTTATTAGGTGGCCCCGGTGCTGGTAAAGGAACGCAAGCAACCTTCTTAACCGAAGAGTTTTCGATCCCCCAAATTTCCACAGGCGATATGTTGCGCGCTGCGGTAGAGGCGGGTACTGAACTTGGCATTCAGGCCAAGAAGATCATGGACGCAGGCAAATTGGTGTCTGATGACATTATGATTGCGCTCATTAAAGAACGTTTGCAGGCCGACGATTGCGCTAACGGATACTTACTTGACGGCTTTCCGCGTACGATTCCTCAAGCCGAAGCCATGCAAGCGCATAATATAGCCGTCGACTACGTGGTGGAGATAAGCGTGGATGATGCCGAAATTATTAAACGCATGAGCGGCCGCCGAGCACACTTAGCATCGGGGCGTACCTACCATGTAATCTACAACCCTCCGCAACGAGCCGGTTATGACGACGTGACTGGCGAACCCTTAGTGCAGCGCGATGACGATACTGAAGAGACGGTGAAAAAGCGTTTGGAGGTGTACCATGAGCTCACTGAACCGCTCGTTAATTTTTATCAGAATTACGCCAAAAGTGGCGCCCAAGACGCGCCGCGCTACGTCAAAGTAGACGGCATTGGAGAGGTTGATGTGATTAAGGCGCGAGTATTAGCCGCGCTACAATAAAGATTGCACTAGTCCATCCAGTTCTAGTAGCCAAAAAAAAAGCCCGCATTGCGGGCTTTTTTTTGCTACTTACTATGGATACTTCTTGAGTGAGCAGGAACCGATAAAACGGCGGCGCTTTAATGACAGGACGAGCTTAGAGCTTAATTTACGGTCGATTTGCCGCTAAATAAGCAATGATATCGTCTGATTCATAGAGCCAACGCGTCTGAGCACCATCTTGAATTAACAAACACGGCACTTGCGATTTTCCGCCACCCGCACGCAAAGCGTCGGCATTCGCTCGCTCCGACGTATTGCGCGTTTCGAGTTCAATGCCCTGCTGGCGCATAAACATGAGTACTTTTTGGCAAAAAAAACAAAAAGTGCTGAAATACAGAATAGGCGCAGCGTGTGAGTTTGTCATAACGGCGAGCAGTTACTTAGCTAATAGTTTCATCAAGGTTTAATTGAACGCCGATTACTCTGGCGCACTGTCCGATGATGCAGAGCTGCTAACGGGTGGTTCGCTGACTTCGATCAGCTCTACTTCAAAAATAAGAGCCTGATTCGGTCCAATCGATTCCGGAGCACGCGTGCCGTATGCCATGTCCGCCGGAATGTGTAAGCGTATTTTTCCACCTTCTTTCATCAGCTGTAAGCCTTCGCTAAAGCCAGGGATAACCGCTGCAGCTGAAAAACTAGCAGGCGAACCACGCTCATAAGAGCTGTCAAACGTCGTTCCATCAATCGTCTTGCCTGTGTAATGCACTTTTACGATGCTCGTTTCATTAGGCGCCTTGCCTTTGCCCTCGCGAATAATGTCATATTGCAAACCGCTCTCGGTGGTTTTTACACCTGCTTTCTTGCCATTTTCTACCATATAGGCCGCGCTCTGCGCCTGATTGGTTGAAGCCAGTGCTTCGAATGCGGCCATTTGTTTTTCTTGAAACTTTTGCTGCGCGGCTTGCTGCTGTTCGAGCGTCAACATGGGCTCTTTGCCCGCAGTAACATCGTTAATCGCGGCAAATACAGCGGCAAGATCCACATCCTTAATCAAACCACTTTCGACCAACTCGGAGCCAATTTGCACACCATAGGTATAGCCTAGTTGTGCTTCGTCGGTATCCATATCGACTTTTTGCGCGTAGGCCATCGACGTGGCTAGCACAAATAGCGCCGCGGCGGCCGTTGAGCTTTTAGCCGAGGATATCGCAAGGTTTTTAAAAGAAAACATCATAGAAAATCTCCAAGTTGGAATTAAGGGTGTCTATATAACGGGTACAACTTACAATGCGTTCAGTCTAACAAAGACTTAATAAAATGCGCGTATTTGCAGCGCTAATCGGCCGCGTCGAGAGTGCCAGAGTGCGGCAGGGCCGCACGTGCAACAATCTCTTGCTTGAATCCCGCAATAAAATCATCGACCGACATGGTAGTTTGATTTTGACTACCAAACCGTCGCACAGCGACCGTTCCTTCTTCGGCCTCACGCAGGCCGATGCATAAGATAGCAGGGATTTTCTGAAGACTATGTTCGCGCACTTTGTAACCAATCTTCTCGTTACGTAAATCCATCTCAGTACGCAACCCGTGCGCGCGCAGTGTTGCACAGACCCGCTCCGCATAGTCGTTGGCATCGGTTACGATGGTTGCCACCATCACTTGCTCGGGCGCGAGCCAAGCGGGCATAGCGCCCGCATGATGTTCAATCAATATACCTAAGAAGCGTTCAATGGAACCTAGTATCGCGCGATGCAACATCACCGGCACCTGTTTGGAGCCATCTTCGGCCACGTACTCCGCCCCGAGTCGACCCGGCGTGGAAAAATCGACCTGCATCGTTCCACACTGCCACAAACGCCCAATACAGTCTTTGAGCGAGAACTCGATCTTAGGACCATAAAATGCGCCCTCGCCTGGCTGTAGTTGCCACTCTAAGCCGTTATTGTTTAACGCTTGCTCGAGCGCCAATTCGGCGCGATCCCACACCTCGTCATCGCCCACCCGCAGTGCGGGTCGCGTGGACAATTTATACACCACTTCAGTAAACCCAAAGTCCTTGTACACCGAATGCAAAAATTCTATAAAATCGGCCACCTCGGACTGAATTTGATCTTCGGTACAAAAGATGTGGCCATCGTCTTGCACAAAACTGCGAACGCGCATAATGCCGTGCAACGCGCCCGACATTTCATTACGATGACACGAACCAAACTCGGCCAGTCTTAATGGCAAATCGCGATAACTTTTCAATCCTTGGTTGTACACCTGCACGTGGCATGGGCAATTCATAGGTTTGATGGCATACCGCCGATCATCGGTTTCAAGCGTAAACATATCGTCACTGAACTTGGCCGCATGCCCAGATTTTTCCCACAATGAAAAATCCACCAGTTGCGGTGTTTTAATCTCTTTGTAACCGCGCTCATACTGGCGTTCGCCCATATATTGCTGCACTACTTGATATAAAGCCCAACCCTTAGGGTGCCAAAACACACTGCCCGGAGCCTCATCTTGCAAATGAAATAGGTCTAAGGCTTTACCAAGCTTACGATGATCGCGCTTTTCGGCCTCTTCTAAGCGTTTTAAGTAGGCTTTTAGCTGCTTTTTATCTGACCAAGCTGTGCCATAGATGCGTTGAAGTTGCGCATTGTTTGAATCGCCCCGCCAGTACGCGCCCGCGAGCTTCGTGAGTTTAAACCCATCTCGCAACACCCCCGTAGACGGCAGATGAGGGCCAACGCACAGATCTAAAAATGCTCCCTGACGGTAAACTGTGATCTCTTCTGTCGCAGGCAGATCCGCGATTATTTCGGCCTTATAGGTTTCGCCAATGGACAAAAAGTAGTCAATCGCTTGCTGGCGTTGCCATACCTCGCGCTCGATTGTTTCGTTGCGCTTAACAATCTCGAGCATGCGCGCTTCAATCGTCGTTAGATCATCGGGCGTAAACGCTTGCTCTCGGGCAAAATCATAGTAGAAGCCGTCGTCAATGGCGGGGCCAATTGTGACCTGCGTTTCGGGAAACAATTCTTTTACCGCTTCAGCCATTACATGCGCAGCGTCGTGGCGCAAAACTTCTAAGCCCTCCTGCGAATCGCGTGTAATGATTTCCACATTTGCGTTCTCGGTGATGGGACGGCTAAGGTCCCATAATGCGCCATTAACTTTAATGGCCACGGCATTGCGGCGCAGACCACTGCTAATCGCATCTGCGATACTTAAGCCCGTAATCGGTGCAGCGAACTCGCGCTGGGCGCCATCGGGAAAACTGATCTTTATATCCATGTGGAACTGAATTCTAGTGTTGGTAGACGAGCATACAAAATGGCCGCTAAACCGTGCCCTGTTGGAACAATGGTTCGAGCGTCACAGTGGGCAAGTAAATGCGAAGGGGCGATTGTAGCGAAAGCGTCACAAAGTCTAAACTATTGTTGCACCAAACAGGACTTATTTGCGGTGAGTTCTGACAAAGTCGGTTCATTCGCGCAAATTTTCGTATAATTGCGAGTCATTTTACTGGGATCGGTCTTGCTATGCGAACACTAACCATTCGAACTCCAGACGACTGGCATCTGCATTTTCGCGATGGAAAAATGCTAAGTCAGACCGTACCAGCCACCGCTCGCTGCTTTGCCCGAGCGATCGTAATGCCTAACCTGGTACCCCCCATCGTTAATGCGCAACAAGCGCTAGCGTATAAAGAGCGTATTCTCGCGGCAAGACCCGCGGATTCTGACTTTACTCCGCTGATGACCTTATATCTTACCGACAAAACCACGCGGACCGACGTTAGGGAAGCGGTTGAGGCCGGTATCACGGCCATCAAGTATTACCCTGCTGGTGCGACAACAAACTCGGATTCCGCCGTTACTGGGCTCACAGCCTTGTATCCCGTACTTGAAGTCATGGCCGAAATGGGCATGCCACTTCTAGTGCATGGTGAGGTCACTGACGCGCACGTGGACATATTTGACCGCGAAAAACGCTTTATAGATGCGCATCTGACTCCGCTAACGCATGCGATCCCCGCACTAAAAATTGTGTTTGAGCACATCACGACTGCAGAGGCCGTGGATTTTGTACTGGCGAGCTCCGAACGCATGGCAGCCACCATCACTCCGCAACATTTACTGCTCGATCGTAACGATTTATTAGTTGGCGGCATTCGCCCGCACAACTATTGCTTACCAGTATTAAAACGTAATACGCATAAACTTAGATTACAAGAGGCTGTGCGCAGCGGCTCACCCAAATTCTTTTTAGGCTCTGACTCCGCACCACACAGTCGTTTTACTAAGGAGTCGGCCTGCGGCTGTGCCGGATGTTACAGCGCTTGGAGTGCCTTAGAACTCTACGCGCAAGTGTTCGACGATCTTGGCATTCTCGATAAACTCGAGGCATTTGCGAGCGAATACGGGCCGCAATTTTACGGCTTAGCACCCAACACCCAAACAATCACTTTGGTTGAACAAGCATGGACTATTCCGGAACAGATACATTTATGGGATCAAGAGAGCATTGTGCCCTTTTATGCGGGCCAGACTATTCGCTGGCAACTTAAGTAGACGCTAGTCTGGAAACTGTACGAAAGTCCTATTAAACTCTAGGATTGCGAGCTGAGGGAGGCACAATCCGTAATCCCGTTTCACCTAGTCGTCGTTGAACTCATCTCATCATCAAGCCTGCGCTTAAAGCATCGAAACCTACGTAACACTGGTATTTAACACAAATAGTGCGCGCACTAACTGAGCACGTAATTGGCGGCACGGACCCCACACAGTGATGTAGCCAGTGACCCGAGCGATCAGACTACATTGCTTTGGCAAAAACAATAATAGAGACGTTAATCAAAATGAATGAAAACGCCCGCGTTCTAGTCGTCAGCGATGATCAAGACCTCTTTGCAAACATCAGCGCCAATAGTCCACACAGTGCGTCCGTTACGCAACTCGCGCTAAGCGACCATGCTGCAGAGGCGCGATCGGCGGTCGACCTTATTCAATCGAGCGCCGGCCAAGAACCACTCGCCGTGTTAATTCTAGATTTGGCGAGCATACCGAGGGACTTGCAACACGCCACGATTAAACAATTGAAGGCTCTGTGGCCGAATGGTTCATTGATCGTTCTAGGTAACGCCGAAGACATCACCCACGCCTTAGACACCCATATTCAGCCACTAATCTATCGGGCATTTAAACAACCTATTAGTGTTAAGCAATTAGCCCTGTCATTAGAACCCGCACTCGGCTTTTTCTACAAAGCGGAAGAGGGTTTACGCGCGGCGCCCACCGCAGATCTACCGCCGCCCGTCAAAGCGGATGCAAAAAAGTCAGTAGTACTGTTGGGCTTTGGGTTAGCCGCACTGTTTGGTGCTGCTTGGTATTTGCTGAGTAGTCAGTCGGCTCCTGATCCCGTTGCGTCTGAAATAACGGCTAATCAACCCAGCACGATCAACAGCGACCTCAATATTGGGTCGGCCTTAGACGATGAAAGTACTGCGCATAGCCAAAATGTAGACACAAAGAATGACATCGATCTTACTATTGACCTGGGCGAGTTGGCGCTGAAGGAGGGTCGCTTGATTGCCCCTAAAGAAGACAGCGCAGAACACTATTTCAACTTAGCACTGAGTCAAGACCCCTACAACAATCGCGCTTACTCGGCTAACCAGAAACTTGCCCAAGCGTTATTGCAGGCTTATCCAGCCCTTATTGAAGAAGGACGCTACAAACAGGCCTTTGCCCACCTTGATGCCTATAAGCGGATTGCTCCGCTTGACCCTAAACTGAGTAAGCTGTACCAAAATGCTGGCAACGAAGTGTCTGAGCATTTCAAAGCATTGCGCAACTCCAACGATTCAGATGCGGTAGAACAAGCGCGAACTGAGTATGCGTCACTGGCAAGCCGCTTAGATGACAAAGCAACGATGGCTTCGATTTTAAAGAATGAAGCCCAAACGAAACAAGCTATACAGGATTCGCTCAAGAAGGGGGCACTCGTCCCCCCCGCGCAGGGCAATGCGTATTCTCTACTAAGCGAAGCCATCAGCAATAGTCTTATAAGTAGAGCCGCGCACGATGAACTCACCCAACAACTGGCGAACGCATTGCAAGCTAGAGCAGCGGCGCTGAGCAAACCGGACTCTATTACTTCTGATACGTTGCCAGAAGTGAACGCCGTGTTGCGTTATAGCAAGTTAATGAATTTGGAAACTCAACAATTCGCGGCATTACAAACGGCTCGAGCAAACTATACACAACGACAGCAAGAGCTGGCAGAGGCCGCTAGTCAAGAAGCGGCAAAGCCGAGTATTGCTCCCGCCAAGTTACTCAGCAGAACCGAGGCTCGTTATCCACAGCGCGCACTATCGCGTGGCATCGAAGGTTGGGTGGAAGTGAACTTTAATATTGACCAAATCGGCCGCCCGACCAACGTGGTGGTAGCGGCAAGCGAACCGGCAGACACATTCGATCAAGCCGCGATAAATGCGATTGAGGATTGGAAGTTTTTACCCGCGATGAACATGCAAACAGGTCAACCTGTACCCACCGAGACAAAAACAACTCGTATGCACTTTAAGTTGGAAGACCGCTAATTAAACTTAGGAAAATGAATCGCGGCGCACTAAAAACGCACAGCCACCCGATTTAAGAACCCAACACACCCCGCATTTTTTTAATCAACGCTTGGGTAGAGGGGTCAAAGGCATCAGCCGTTTTGGTGCCGGTCAAACAATCGGCAACGTCATTTGCTAAACGCTTGCCGAGCTCCACCCCCATTTGGTCAAACGAATTGATGTTGACCATTTGACCAAAGCAATAGGTACGGTGTTCATAAAAGGCCAACAAAGCCCCTAATGTGTAGGGCGTTAGACGGTCAAGCAAATAAGTACTCGAAGGTCTATTCCCGGCAAATAACTTGGCGTTGAGCAAGCGCTCGTCGCGTGCAGCAGATGGCTCGTTAAGCTTGATGTCCTCAGCAGATTGACCGAGCAACAATGCGGCTGTTTGTGCTATGCCGTTAGCGAGTAGACTAGAATGATGCCCCGCTATTTTGTGGTCGGGCTTTGCAATCAATATAAATTCCGACGGAATAAGATCAGTGCCTTGATGTAACATCTGGAATACCGAGTGCTGAACATCCGTCCCCACGCCGCCCCAGACCACCGCAGACGTTTTCTGATCAACAGGAGACCCATCTTTTTGTCGATCTTTACCATTACTCTCGGTCTCTAATTGTTGTAAGTAGGGTACAAGGGAGCGTAAGCGATAATCGTAAGCAAAGATCGCGCGACTCCGCGCATCGGCATAGTTGCCATAGTAATGATCTAAAGCCGCGGCAATAAAAGGTACATTGTTTGCTGGATCGGCCGAAGCGAAGTGTTGATCTATGTGGGCGGCACCGGCTAAAAACTCGGCAAAGTGTGCCTCGCCCATCACTAATGCCGCGGTGATCGATACGCTAGACCATACGGAATAGCGCCCTCCGACCCATGTTGGGAAAGTGACGACATGGTCAGTATTTACACCAAAATCAATTGCGGCTTGGGCATTTGCGGTAATCGCATATAGCCGCTCTTTGGGGTGGTTGATACCGTGATGGTGCATCCAAGCCAACACTGAATTGACGTTTTGTAGTGTTTCGGCGGTAGTAAATGTTTTTGAAATACCAAATATTAACGTCGAACTTGGCGTACAGCTTGCTAGTACTTCAACCAGTTGATGCGCATCAATATTGCTTACAAAGTGCACGCGTAAGTCGCTACCAAGGGGCTTGAGTGCTTCGTAAACGAGTTGCGTGCCTAACGATGACCCGCCAATTCCAATGTGTATCAAGTCACAGATACGAGCATCCGAGTTTTCAATCCGCGCTTTGATACGGCTTATTTGATCTTTAAAGGACGCCCGCGCCGCGCGCGCTTCAACCACGATGTTCTCTGCCAATGCCGCATTAAAGTCACCACGGTCGTGGCGCAATAGCGTGTGCAATACCGCCCGATTTTCGGTCTCATTAATGTGTGCACCACCTAACAATAGCGCCCTATTTTGAGTAAACGCGATATCTCTGGCGAGCTGCGCATAGGCTTCCAGCAAGGGTTCATCAAGATGGGTTTTGCTTAAATCGAGTTGAAACGCCTCTAAATCATAAGTAAAGCGCTCGGTACGTGAAGGGTTCGCCTTAAACTTATCGAGTATGGTTGTCGATTTGTTTTGAACGGCAATTTGCTGTAGCAACTCATGCACTTCATGGGTATAGGCATTGACTCTAGACATACTCAACCCTCGTTACGCACAGCGTGCATGCTGCGAGCAGTATCCAGCATACGATTTGAGAACGCCCATTCATTATCGTACCAAGCTTGTACCTTGAACATTTCGCCGACCTGGCGTGTTTGCAAACCATCCACCACACAGGAACGCGGGTCATGGTTGTAGTCGATCGAAACCAAGGGCTCAAATGTTAGGTCAAATAGTCGCTCACGACCGTGCTTATAATTCTTAAGGTGTTGGTTCAGCTCATCGATGTTCAAGGGATTAATTGGTACAAAGCATAAATCCAACAGAGAAACATTGGCGGTCGGCACCCGTACGGCGACCGCATCAAGTTTACCGGCTAGGCTGGGGATAACGTTGCCGATCGCCGCAGCCGAGCCTGTGCTAGTCGGAATAAGAGAAGTAGCCGCGGCTCGGCCACGACGCTTATCTTTATGTGCGGCATCGAGCAGACGTTGCGTATTGGTATAGGCATGCACGGTGTTGACTAATCCGTATTTAATGCCAACCGATTGCTCAATTGCGTAGGCTAAATGAGCAAGGCAATTGGTGGTACAGGAGGCATTGGATAGAATGGTGTCGGACGCCACGATGGTGTTCTCGTTAACACCGAACACGATCGTTTTGATGTCGCCCTTGGCCGGTGCCGAAATGAGTACTTGCTGTGAGCCCGCCCTGAGGTGCTTGGTCGCTTCTTCCTCGCTGCGGAAGAAACCGGTGCACTCCATAACCACGTCCACCTTTAGGTCGGCCCAGGGCAGCTTAAGAGGATCCCGCTCTTGATAGGCCGCAATACGTTGACCATTAATTTCTAGTGCGTCGTCCTTTATCGATACGTCGGCCCCAAAAACGCCATGAGTGCTGTCGTAGCGAAGCAAGTGCGCACTCGTGTCCAGCGCGCTTAAGTCGTTAAACGCAACCACCCTAAAGTCATTAGAAAGTTGATTTTCGTAAATGGCGCGCACGATATTGCGCCCAATACGCCCAAACCCATTAATGGCAATGTTGATCATAAATTTTCAGCTATTTTAAATTACTGGGGCTAGCGTTTACGCTCTGGATTCAGCAAGCCTAGCAAATATGAGACTTTAGTGGTGCATAGTTTACAAAAAAAAGGCGCAACTGATGTTGCGCCTTTGTTGGCAGGACATGAACCACATCCGTTCGCAGTGCATTACCGCAGTGAATTAAATAGCGTGGTTATGTCCGTCCTAGTGTTTCAGCTTCTGGATGCCTTAGGACTTCTTCATAGAAATGGTTGAATCAAACACCTTCGCATCACGAATCCCATCCACCGCTTCCATAATTGCTTTCGTTTTAGCGTCTGGATCCACTTTAACGACCACCCCCGATTCGGGGCTTTCGGCCTTAAGGCGCACAATCGTCGGCTTAACAGCGCGTGGGTCCACCAAGCGATTTTGGATACGAATCTCGCTCAGATCAGTCACCTCAACCACAATGGGTTGGATATCAGGGTTCTCAGGCGGCGTATCAACCGCTGGTGGTTTGTTCAACGGAATCGCAGATTCCTTGACAAAACTCGCCGTCACAATAAAGAAGATAAGCATAATAAACACCACGTCCAACATCGGCGTGATGTCGATATCGGTATCTTCTTCACCTTTTGATTTACCTATTCGTTTCATTCAGTCATTCCTCTAATACTGGATAAATTAATCAGTTCGTTCAAAATCAATGCTAGTAATGACCGACTTCTTCATTTTGATCTGCAACTAAGCCAAGCACATGCTCCTCGAGCACTTCTTCAATCTCCTTAGCTTTAGACGACGTTAACCAATGTAAGAAAACAGATGGAATGGCCACTACCAAGCCAAGCACCGTGGTTACCAAGGCTTGAGAAATACCCCCCGCCATGGTTTGCGGATCGCCCGCGCCATATAAGGTGATCGCTTGGAACGTTTGAATCATACCGGTAACCGTACCGAGCAGCCCCAGCAACGGCGCCACGACTGCGATGATCTTGATAACCATCAAGCCCTTAGTAATATCGGGGGACTCTTTAAGCAGCACTTCGCCTAACTTCAGTTCCATAGACTCGGCATCGGATTTTGGATTGTCCTGATACACCTGCAGTATGCGGCCCAATGGATTATTAATCGAGGGCCGCTTAAGGTCCTTCGCCTGTTTATGAACTGAGGCCTGAATGGCGCGCAACGCGATATAGCGCATCACCGCTATGACTAAGGCAATGAAACCCAAAATTAGAATCACATAACCAACGATGCCGCCTTCTTGAATTTTCTCAAACAAGCTAGGTTTTTTTACGAACGCTTTGAGAATACCGTTACCTTGTCCACCAGATGGATCAAGTAGAAATGGCACTACGCCCTCTTCCGCTTTTTGCAACTTTTTGGAGCGCGAGACAAACTCCGAATCCATGGTTCGTTCTAAGGCGGTTAGACCCACTCCGTCGTTATAAACGGCCACTTGA
>CAYGNS010000001.1:0-22733 GCA_964351295.1 uncultured Gammaproteobacteria bacterium | reverse complement strand
AGTCAGAGGCGGGATTTACGTCGTTGGACGAATTTCCAATCACTGTATTCAAAAGCGTCAAACTGGGCTTATACGTTGGATTGCCGGCTACGAAAAGGCTCCCACCAGTACTTAAGTTGGTATTGTTCGAGATCGTTGTATTGAGCAACTCAACTTGGCTCGCGTTTAGGTAAATAGCGCCGCCGCTCGAGGCCGTGTTGCCTGATACCGTTGAATTGGTAATGCTGACACTGCCGCGGTACAAAACCATTCCGCCGCCCGTGTAGCCTGAAACTAAGGTGTCGCCTACATTGTTAATTAACGCGCTTTGCGAGAGTGTTAGCGAGGCCGACGCGGTCGCATAGTTAAAATTGGCATCAATACCTCCCCCTTTTTTACCGGCTGAATTGCCCGATATAACCGAGCGGGAAATATCGATCCCCTCAGAGGAATAGACTGAGAGCGCACCACCGTATGCGTTAGAGGTATTATTACTGATTACCGAGGAGGCAATCGTTAAACGCGTTTCGATGGCTGAGCCGTAGAAGTTGGCGCTTAGGCCTGCGCCACTGCTTTCGGCGACATTACTGGAAATAGTCGACTGGTTTAGCTCGATGGAACCAGAATAAAAAGCATAAATCCCCCCGCCTTCGCCCGCCGATGTGTTGTTGGCGACCGTAACGTTTTCCAGTACTAAGGTGTTTCCTTCAGATACGTAGATGGCACCACCATAACCACGCACATCCATTTCATCGTCCAGATAATAGGCGTAGCCATTTTGCAGAGTTAAGGAGTTGATATTGAGTTCGACCACCGCAGAGTCCTGCATACCAATCAAACGAAAGGGAGGTGTTGCGGGTGCAGAAGAGCGTTCAAGCGTTGATCCATTCCCTTGGATAGTAATGTTAGATGCAACCAGTGGTAGACCGCCATCACCAAACAATTCACCGTCCATAACCGAATCGGTTAGCGTGATGGTTGAATTGGTAGGTAGAATGATGGTGTCATCCCCCGAACCCGCTGTACAACCACCCACCAGAGCGTCGGTATTGGCTGCACGAATGGCGTCAGCCAACGAGCAACCGATGCCCACGTTAATATTATCGGCAGTGACTGCTAATGACATTTGTGTAAGTGCTAGAGCAATCAGAGTTTTATCAAGCGTGTTTAAAGGGGGCATCTTGCTGCAATTATTAGAGTTTGTATTATTAATAATCCTAGCACAATCAATGTCAATTACTCTACGCCAATAGAGCACATGGCCCAATACGGCGGATGCTCAAATGGTTATTTACTGCTAGGATATCTAAGAGCACAATCGGTGGTATTAGCTACTGTAAAAAGCGAGGGAGTTTATGCAATGTCCAAAATGTACAACCGAAATGAACGAGCTCGCAGGCTTAGCATTTGCGGCTCACCGCTGTAACGGTTGCGGTGGGGTCTGGCTTGGCGATGCGGACATTGATGTACGCCAGCACGCGCCCGCGATTGATCAAATAGACACCACTCCGCCTGACCGAGATTCGCAAATGAATGAGCGTCGTGACATTAATTGTCCAGCGTGTAACACGCGCTTACTCAAGATGTTAGACCGTAACCAACTTAATATAGAATACGAATTGTGTCCCGATTGCAGAGGCGCTTTTTACGATGCGGGCGAATTAAAAGACCTTAGTGAATTTACGCTCCGCGAGCGACTTGCGGGACTTTGGGACACTTTGCAATCCAATTTAAAATAATTGGGCGTGAATGGATGGCTGTTAGTCCTGGCTCACCTTAATGGTACCGCTTACCGTTTCGAGTTCAATCTGTGACGCTCCATTACCAACTTTAAACTCGAGCATTTCTGATTCGATCCACGATTCACTCGGCTTGTCATCAGTGAGTTTATTGCGAATGTCGCCGCCAGGTCCGGTGGTGATATCAAAGTGTGCATCGAGTTTGCTTTGCGTAAACACTAAGTCAATATCACCGCTCACCGTTGAGGCTTCCACTGAGCCATTATTCTCCAACGCCAGAGAAACAGTTACTTCACCGGATACCGAGCTAAGCTGCAAGCGTTCAGCATTGTCTATTTGGGCGTCGATATCACCACTAATAGTAGAGGCTGAGAAACGTTTGCTGTTGGCTTTCGCCACAAGATCACCGCTGACTGTTTCTAACAGCAGTTCGCCCTGGGCATTAAGCACCGATATATCGCCGCTCGCGCTATAGGCTTCTATGCGCCCCGCGCTGGCGCGTATATCGATATCCCCGCTTACATTTTTTGCTCTGATTCCTGCGTTAATACCCGTAATATCAAAATCACCTGACGTGCCTTGGGCAAACAGTTGAGTGTTCGCGGGCATGTAGATTTCTAACTCACTGCTCGAACCGTAGCGGTCGTGTCCATGGTTGTCGTAGTAGCTCGAGTGCTTGGTTTCTATATTGATGATCGTATCCGCACCATCGTTTTTAAATACTAGCTGATCGCTATTGCCGCGTAACCGGCCCGTCACTTGCACCGTATTTTTTGCCCAGCCGATAAATCGCACATCGCCATCTAAAATCTTGAAGCGGACTTGTCCGCCTGGATTAACCTCCAGGACTTGGTCAATATAGTTTTCAGAACTTGCTAGGCTTGACGTGCATAGGCTCAAGGTCAATAGCCCTGTCGCGAATATACATACTCGATGATGCTTCATTGTTTGCTCCTAAAATTAATCCGTTAATAGTATTTGGTTATTGACGACCACAAGGTTAAATGGCCAGTTCCTGTCCTAATTTAATGCGCCTGAGTAAATCAGCTTCGCGTTGATATGTGTTGGCTAATAATTGTAAGTAGCTCGCTTGGTCTGGAGAGTTCTGAATGGCTGCCTTAATTTGCGCGGATGCGACCGCGGTGGTGTCGAGCACCGCGCGCGCGTCTGCCACCAACTGCGGGTTAAGTGCGTTTGCCTCGTCGCTCAGTATTGCTGCAAGACGCAGTCTTACCTCTTGCTGCTGGGTTTCCATCGCATTGATTGTGGCTTGATGTTGAGCCAGAATTGCGGCTTGTAGCTCTAGATACTGACTGTTACGTTGAGCTAGCTCGGAGTTTTGTTGCACGGAATAGTACGAAATTCCTAGCGAGGTAAGCGCGAGCATTAAGCACGCGGCCATGGCTGTGGGCATCCATTGTTGTCTTAATGCCCAGCCAGTGGGCTTTTCAACTGTGTCGAACGAAGGCTTTTCATGCAGCTGCGCAGCAATGCCCGGCCACAAGTCGCGCTCGGGCGGAATATCCCAATCTAAACTGTTTAACAAAGTGCGGTTATTTTCTTCCATTTACGCGTCCTGCTGGTGCTCGTAGTCTGTGGTATTGCCGATAGTATTCACGGATATTGCTTCTAGCTTGGCCTTTGCACGTTTGAGTAGCGACTTGCTGGTACCAATCGGAATACCAGTAAGCGCCGATATCTCTTGATGGGTATAACCTAGATACTCAAAACAAATTAAAATGGCTCGTGACTTGTCGGGAAGTTGCAATAATGCCTTCTCGATGTCTAAATTTTCGTGGGGATCGACAATCGACTGATCCTGTTCCCATGCTGATTCTTCTAAACTGTCTTCCTGCCAGCGATGCTTTTGGCGAAGTCGGTCGATCACTACGTTGCTGGCGATTCGGTGTAACCAACTGCTTACTTTACTTTTGCCATTAAACCCTGCAAGATTTTGCCAAGCCTTAATAAAGGTCTCTTGCACAAAGTCTTCCGCCCACTCGCGATGGCCGCAAAGGCGGTAGCAGAGTGCGAAGACTCGGCCAGAGTTATGTCGGTAGAGTGTCTCGAAGGCGAGCGTGTCGCCGCCTTGAGCTCGCTTTACCAACAGCGATTCATCTAACACAGTGTTTATCCGTTTTGGCGTTTAATATTTAGACGAACCAATCGCAACTTTGGTTGCAATTAGCTGCTTTTGATTGCTTAAATTACCAGAGCGCAGTAGGTTGACCCAACCAATCATAAAATAAGAAGCAATTATGCCTAATAAATTCAAAGTTCTGCTGGTTAGTATCACGTGTTGGGTTTTGACTGCGTGCGTCAGCACCCCATTAACTAGCCTTGCACCCACCAAGAGCCCCGCGGCCTATGCCATGCCCGATCGTTATGCGGCCGCCACTGTTGAGCAAATCTTGCGCGATGGTGGTAATGCCGTTGATGCGGCCATCGCAGCCGCGTTCGTGCTTGCCGTGACATTTCCCGAAGCGGGGAATATCGGTGGCGGTGGATTTTTATTAGCGCGCATGGATGGCGAACCGTACTTTTTAGATTACCGCGAGAAGGCACCGCTTAGTGCTCATCGAGATATGTATTTAGATGACCAAGGCGAGGTGGTGCCTAAATTAAGTCTAGTGGGTATACGCGCAGCGGGCGTGCCTGGTACCGTCGCAGGCATGTGGGAGGCCCATCAAAAATTTGCCACGATGGGTTGGGCGGAGTTAATTGCGCCCGCGATTGAAGTGGCCAAGCAAGGCTTTGAAGTACACCCACAAAAAGCGGCAGAAGTACGCGACATTTTGCCGTGGTTTGGTGATGCCGTTAACTTTGCGGAACATTTTGGAGCAATGCAAACCCCAGGATTATTTCAACAGCCAGAATTAGCTGCAACACTCGAGCGTATTGCAGAACTTGGACCAGACGATTTTTACCAAGGCGAAACAGCGCGGTTGTTAGTGGCGCAGTCTGAGCGCGATAACGGCATTATTACGATGCAAGATCTGGCTGACTACGAAGCGGTTTGGCGTGCGCCTTTGTTGGCGCAATGGCGCGATTATGAGGTAATTACGGCGCCCCCACCTAGTTCGGGAGGCTTTGCGGTGATTCAACTGCTAAAAATGAAAGAGTATTTAGACGCGCAGTTCAGCGGATTGGACCACAACTCCGCGCAATACGTGCACTTGATTGCCGAGATGGAAAAACGCGTGTTCGCCGATCGCGCTGAGTATTTTGGCGACCCCGACTTTGTTGATGTGCCGATAGAAGAGCTTATATCGAGTGACTATATTGCGGCCCGGGCGGCTGAGGTGCAAGCCAATAGTATTAGCCAGATTGATGATGCGAAGCCGGGGTTAGATTCGCCCAGCACCACACATTTCTCGATTATTGACCATTGGGGCAATGCGGTGTCGAACACGTATACGATCAACTGGGGGTATGGCAGCGGTGTGGTGGTAGAAGGGGCGGGCTTTATTTTAAACAACGAAATGGATGATTTTTCGACCAAACCAGGCGTGGCCAATGCGTATGGTGTGGTGGGTGGTACCGCCAATGAGATTCAGGGGGCAAAACGGATGTTGTCGTCGATGTCGCCGACCCTGCTACTAAAAGACGATGAAGTGAGCATGGTGGTGGGCACGCCGGGTGGCTCCACTATTTTTACTTCCGTTTTTCAAGCCATCGTAAACGTGATCGACAACGGAATGAGCGCGCGCGAAGCCGTGGGCGCGAGTCGCTTTCATCACCAGTTGTTGCCGCCAGATCTGATTACGACGAGCATCTCGATACCGCTACCAGAGAAAACGAAGGAGGCACTACAAGCGAAGGGCTACCGAGTGGAGCCCCACGGATGGGAATTCGGTGACGTGCAATTGATCGAGCAGTCGCTAGGCGAAACAAACGCCGCCTCAGACCCGCGCGGAATAGGCCAATCGGGAGTGATCTACCCTAATCAAGACACCCACCGTTAGAATTCGCTAATCAAGACACCCACCGTTAGAATTCGGTGGACAGGCACATCCCTCAGCCGCTAATCGGCACTATTTAACGCAAAGAGGTCAGAAAGATTGTTGTGAGTAGGTTGGTCTTAACAGTGTGTTAACACGATATCCGTAGTATCCGCATTCGACGCAACGCGCAGGCTTTCTACTCGTATGACCAATGCCACTTCTAATCGATCTACCGCTAAGGTAATCGCGTTCTCAGACTACGTTTCGCTTTCCTCATCGAGCAAGCAGTGCAGTTCGCTGAATCGGTACGGTGAAAAGCCATTAAAAGGCGCGCCTACGGTGACTATTGCCAACGATCTTGCTGCGATCCCTCAACAGTTCTTGCAAGTAACACGCACGCTTGAAAATATTGAGGCAGTGCTGGCGGAGTTGGATTTTGGTGCCAACTATCCTTTATTTGCTGGCGTCGAGGGCCCCGTCTTTTATGTGCAAGTGGGTGTAATCGGTGCCGAAAACTACCCTAGTAAACAGAATGCCCGCTACGGCTCGCACTATAGTGGGCCACTCGGTACCAAGATCGTCTATGGCCGCAAGTGGATGATCGAAGCCGCCGCGCCCACCTCCGAAGTCGTGCAAACTGTGTTCTTGGCGATTAAAAAAGCACGGGAACACGAGCTGCGTGAGCACCTGTATTTGCACAGCGAGTGCGGTGAGCATCGTGCTACGCCATTTAACACCCATATCGATTTACCCTTATTAACACGCTTAGCGGCTAGCTCCAACTGGGGCAACCCAGTGGCAGAGTCTGGCTTATCCTTTGAAAGTTTAACTCAAGTGCTAAAGCGGGTTCGATTCAGTGGCGTGGAGTTTGAGCTTACTGCGCTCAAGTCTATCGACGACACCCACAGCATTGCCACCCTAACGTTAGCCGCTAATAATCCGTTGTTTCCAGAATTCGCTCGAGCGCGCATCAATGTGATGTTTACAGTAGGCAATACGAGCTACTTTTTGCATGCCTTGATGGCTGCTCTTATTCAGCGTTCCGATGAATATGTGCAAGAGCACTTTCTGTTTAAAGGCTTCGCGCGGTTTAGCCATACCGTCTGTCCAGCTCAGCTCGCCCAATTCTCGATCGATACGCGTCAGGTCGGACCGTTGAGTCGCGAGTGCCGCGCCGCGTTCTCTAGCATGAACGCCTCGGTCGATGCGGGACGTGCGCCGCGTCTCAATCAAAATTTATTAGGGTTGAAACAGCTTTCGCACATCAAGCAGTTTGCAAGCCTTGAGGGATATCTTCCTTCTTAAGCCGTTTGTTCATACGCTTGTCATGTTTTTCGCGTAACAATACTGAGCTGTAATCGACTATTCTGGCGCGTGGTCTTATGCTCGACGAACGTGCAAGCAACTACGCCTTAACTCTTGTATAAATCGCCCTACGGTAATCATGAACAACCCTTTGGATCCTCGAGCGCGCGAATTGCGCGACGGCACTGCCGACAACCAAATCACCAATCCCAGCGCCGCCAGTAATGTCCGTACTTTTGATGATGTGCTGCAAGCCAATCTATCGCGCCGCCGCTTTTTAACGTCGACTTTAGTGCTTGCAGGCGCTGGTTCGATGCTGGCGGGGTGCTCGTCTGATGATGAAGAGGCTGCTCTTGCCGCCGCGCAAAAAATAGAGCCAGACACCGCTAAGCGATTTAACTTCGTAGAAGTAGAACACGGCACATTCTATGATCACTTGTGCGCGCCGGACCACAGTGCGCAAATATTAATCAAGTGGGGCGATCCGCTTTTTAATGATGCGCCCGAGTTTGATGTGACGGCTCAATCGGCTTCGACGCAATTGCAGCAATTTGGTTTTAACTGCGACTATGTAGGTTACGTGCCATTAGAGCCTCTACCAGGTGGGGGTGCCCGAGCCCTGCTGTGTGTAAATCATGAATACCCGATCCCATGGCTCATGTTTCCTGGCTTTACTGGATCGCTCGAAGAGCTGACTGCCGAACAGGTGCATGTTACCCAAGCCGCCATTGGGTGCAGTATCGTGGAGGTGTACCGCAAGCGCGATGGTTGGTGGGTGGATCGAGGTTCTGAGTACAACCGTCGGATTAGCGCCTACGACACCAAGATGCGCGTGAGCGGCCCGGCCGCTGGACACCCACGTCTACGGACCATTGCCGACCCGTCAGGTCGCGAAGTGATTGGCACATTTAACAACTGCGGCGGTGGCGTTACGCCTTGGGGTACATACCTCACCTGCGAAGAGAATTTTAATTTTCATTTTGGCGGCGCATTGCCAGACGAGCACCTAGAGCAAGTAAATTATGCTCGTTACAACGTACCACAGGATTACACTGGTTGGGCTCATAAAGACCCGCGCTTTGATCTGAGCACCGAGCCTAATGAGCCAAATCGCTTCGGTTGGATGGTTGAGATCGATCCTAAAGATCCCACCTCAACGCCGATAAAGCGCACGGCACTAGGGCGCTTTAAACACGAATGCGGCGAGAGTCGCATGGCCCACGACGATCGCCTTGTGGTGTATATGGGCGACGACCAAGTGTTTGAATACCTGTACAAATTTGTTACGCGTGACCCAGTCGACTTATTCCAACCCGCCAATAATCGCGACCTGTTAGACCATGGTACGCTCTATGTTGCTAAATTTCTTAATGAAGGTCGCTTGGAGTGGCTACCGTTAGACATCAGCGACCCTAGACTCGGCGCCGAATTTGCCACGCAGGCCGACTTGTTAATTGAAACGCGCCGCGCAGCCGAACTACTAGGGGCAACGCCTATGGATCGCCCCGAGGATGTGCAGCCACATCCTACGAATGGCAAGGTCTATGTAAATCTAACGAACAACACAGGGCGAGAAAAAGCCAATGTGGCCAACGACCGCGTTGAAAATGCGTTTGGACACATCATCGAAATTTCTGAGGATTGTAAAGATGCCGCCGCCACCGGTGCCGACTGGCAAGTATTAGTGCGTTGCGGTAACCCCGACGTGCCAGAACATCAAGCCTCCTGGAATGCCGCGACCTCAGCGAACGGATGGTTCGCCAGTCCAGATAACGCCGCCATAGACCCCTCAGGGCGATTGTGGGTGGCCACCGACCAAGGCAGCAAAGTTAATTTAAGCGGCACATCAGATGGTCTCTGGGCGCTTGAAACCGAGGGTGTTGAACGCGGCACAGGCAAAATGTTTTATCGCGTGCCTAAGGGTGCTGAGCTGTGTGGGCCATGCTTTAGTGAGGACGGCGAATCGCTCTTTCTAGCCATTCAGCATCCGGGTGACTACGATCGTACCGACGACGAAAAGGCCATGGGCGGTGCCATCGACTGGCCTGAATTTACGATGGGACAACCACCGAAGCCCTCGATTGTGGTGGTCACTAAAAAAGCGGGTGGTCGTGTAGGCTGAGTAATAATCATAGGCCGTTAAAGGGTGGGGCTAACGCGAGCCCTACCCTCGTAACCTAGATCCCTTATGCACGTTGCGGCACGAAGCTCGCTAAAGAGTCGTTTAGAATGCGTTGGCATGCACTTTGAGTGCGGTGGCCAGCGCTTCGCGTTGTTCGGGCGTTTCTTTGGTCTTTGCCGACAAATGGGTAGTGTGGGGTACACGGTCGAGCCAAAACAGGCCGGAAGTTTTGGCTACTTCAGTGGCGCTTGCTAGCCAGACGATGGTGTCGGCACCTTCGTGGGCGTTGCGTAATACGCGACGCATTTTTGTCGCGAAGTCCGGCAGACCTACTTCGAGTCCTGGTGTTAGCGCCCAACCTGGGTGCATATTGTGTACCGTAATGCCAAATTCGGCCCAGTCTTTGGCCCATTCTTCGCCCGTGATGACTAAACCGCGTTTGGCGCGAGCATAGGCGTCGGCTCCCGAATAGTCACCTTTAGAGCTTTGTAAATTACCCACCGAGATACGCTTAGCGTACATTCCCCCCGACGACACATTGATTACGCGAGCGTTGCCCGATTTTTTTAATAACGGCAATACAGCATTGGTTAACATATAGGGCGACAGTAACAATAGCGCAAAACTCGCTTCTAAACCTTCGTTGGTGGTTTGGCGAGGGTTGAGCAACGCCCCTGCGTTATTAATTAGCACGTCGATGGCACGACCGTCTTCGTTCAAACGCTGAGCGAGCGCTTTGACCTCTTGCATTAAGCTTAAGTCAGCCACTTCAAATTCCAAGTGGGGATTACCGCTTGCATTCGCTAGCTGATTAACCACGGTTTGGCATTTAGCCGCATCGCGCCCCACTATGCATACATGAGCGCCCATTGCGGCGAGTTCGGAGGCTGCAGCAAGCCCCAACCCCGATGTGCCTCCCGTAATTACAATGCGTTTACCACGTATGTTGGCGGTAATCGGTCGCCATTGTTGCTTGGCGCGCTTATACCCAAACTTCGTGAAGCCAAACATGCCAGGCAGTACCAATGTGTCCGCTAGTTTTTGTAATCCAGTTGCGCTTGGCGCGGGAAAGTCATCGCGCAGAGCGGCTGCCAAGCTTTGAATGGTCTTAGCGCCAGCCTTTTTGATACTGCTCTCGAGCAGGCGCACAACTTTTGCCGCCGCACCGTTAAATTTCACCTCGGTGTGCCAATCGACATGGCAATTGTGGGGAATTTGACCGTTTTTAACGGTGGGTGTCTTGCTAAGTGAGTCGTTTTTAACGGTGGGTGTCTGGCTTATAGTAACTGTGTCTACGGCGGTAAACGTGTTCGCGACGCCGGTCATCACTAGTCGCTCATTAGGTATGAATTCGGTGATCGTGTAACGAATGGGTACGCGCCGCAGGCCGCGTTTGTACACTAGATCAAATTGGCTGCCCACTGCGAGCGGGCCATCTGACGTTTTCTCGGCACTGACAATGGTATGATCCCATTCGTCAATACGGGAGAAGTCGGCAATATAGTTAAAAACGTCTTCACTCGTTCGCGGGACATCAAACTGTTCGTGCATTTCTAATATGTGGGACATAGTACTGTTCTCGTAGCTATTCTATTGACTTGAATTTAGGTGTTTAGTGAGCCTGGCTTGCTCAACGTGCTGAAGTAGATGATAAACTGCTTAGGTGCACGAGTCTGTGCATTTGCGCGCGGTTGCACTACGCACGTTATTCGTTGTTGTTCGCACTTGTTCGTCCTGCTCATCCGTTTTACTTTCTAGACTTATTTGAGTGCCAACGCCAAACCAGCACTGTTAACTTAGTTCAAACGGTGTGTTTGGCACTTGCTTCAAAAACGTCAGAGTCTACTCGCTCTGCCCATGCTGGTGGCACCGTCCTAGCGGCTCGCACACTCCAATTAACGTATTACTAATTTTTGTAAGCCGCCGTGTCTGAACCCCTTATTGAGATGAATCCCCAAGAGCAACGTGCCTCGGCACTCATACTTTTGGTGTTGATATTAGCCACGGCGCTTGGCCCGTTGGCCATGTCGTCATTTTTACCTGCAATTCCGGAGATTCAAGCGGAGTTTCAAACTTCGGCATCGGTTGCTCAGCTCACCATGTCGTTGTCGATGGTCAGCATGGCACTGTTCTCACTGATCTATGGCTCGATGGCGGATCGGCATGGCCGGCGCCCCGTGCTATTGGTGGGTGTCAGCGTAGCCTTAGTGGGGAGTTTAGCGTGTGCGATTGCGCCCACTATTGAGTGGGCGATTTTGGGGCGCGCTTTGCAGGCGGCCGGTGCGACTTCAGGGTTAATTCTCACACGCGTGATCGTACACGACATTTACGGCGACAAGCGCACAGCCAGCGTATTGGGCTACATCATTGCTGCAATGACGCTCGCGCCCTTAATTGGGCCCGTGCTTGGGGGTGTGCTTATTGAGCAATACAGTTGGCGCTTTATTTTTTACGGCATTGCGTTGATGGCATTATTGTTGTGGATCACCATCCTGGTGAGCTTACCCGAAACGCGCAAAGCAGCACCGCTTGCGCGCGAGCCCTTAATCCCTCTTGCAGACTATCGAGCATTACTGGTGCGTGCTGAGGTGCGAAATTACCTGTTCTATTTTGCGCTTTCGCAAAGCACCTTTATGGCGTTCTTAGGTGGGGTGCCTTTTTTAATATCGGTGTACTACGACTTACCCGCTACGTTGTACGCATTATTTGTTGCGCCGGTGGCACTGGGCTATGCCGTGGGTGGCTTGTTAGCTGGCCGCTTTGCTGATCGAATTCCGCATTTAGTGCTCGTTTCGGCCTGTTCGTGGGCGAGCGTTAGCGCAATTTTAATAGGCGTATTGCTCTTTATGATCGGGCTCGATTCTATCTGGGTCGTTAGCCTGCCCGCCTCTTTAGTGTCCATCGCCATTGGTTTTGCCAGTCCTGCTGCGCAAACCGAAATTCTTAAGGCCGCTGGGCGACATTCTGGTAGTGCCAGCGGATTCTCCAGCTTCTTCCAATTGGTAGCGAGCGCTGCGGTTGCGCAATTTGTGGGCTGGTCAGTGGCCTATGGACCCTACGGTGTGTTACTACCAATGTTGGCGTGTTCGCTGGCTGCCGCACTGCTCATTAGTTTTACGGGAGCGCGACGCACGCAAACAGTGCCTGCGGGTTAGAGTCTATGAGCAAAGATTAAAGGAAAAGCGTAAGCAACAGAGCCGCCAGCAGCACCATCGAAAGGCTCAGTATAATCTGGTTAGCTGGCGCGTTGCTGCGCTGTGTCGCCCGATATAGCTCATAAATGCCTAGGCCTAGTATGCTAAACATCAGCCCTGCCGTGCCTTGCGTTACATCACTTGCTAAGCTGAGCGTGCGCGCGGCAGCACCAAGATCACCCGCGCTGATGGCATTAGTTACCCACATACCGCTAACCACTAGGAATACGCGAAGGGCGTGGGTTTGATACGCCGTCAAATCTTGCCGGATCGATGCGCGAAGGGCGGCAAAAGTCAGCACCGCGAGTAGCGCAGCGTGCGCAAAGCTAATGCTGTTGGCCCATATGTTGCCGCCAAGGGTTATTTGCACACAGGCCAAATACGCGGCCGTTGCGCTAATCAGCAAAGCCAGATCAATAAACCAGCGCGAGCTCCACTGCAAAAATACCGGCGCAAAGTGGTGCATACTCTTAAACCACTGCGAGGGAGCGAGCAGCGTAGCGAATATCACTGAAACCGACAATGCAACACTTGTCACGCTAGTAAGCGTTAGCTGGGTTGCGCTGATGCTACCTACCCATAGTCCAACGTGTACGAGAAACGCTACCAACGCATCAGTGATCGAACCAACTACGTGTACCCACTGGCTTGCCACCAATGCTACTAATAGCCCGTAGCTGGCAATCCGCAGCACCGTGCTGGCGTGGGGCGCACCGTTAAGTGAAAGAGGTTTGTGCGTATTCATTGAATTAGTTCTGTCTAGCAGTGGTTGCATTGCAAAATGGTTGGATGTCATGCGGTTCTCTTGCATGTTGCGCTTAAATTTCAAACTTGTTGTTGCGGTACCAAATGGCCGCGAATATGAAGCCCGCGGCCACCACCCAGCCGGCAAGCATGCTGCGCCACTCGTAACCAATAAATTGCGTGAATGCGCTTTGCCCTGGGGCGTCGGCCATATAGCCAACCACTACAAACGGCATGTGCGAGAAAAAGAAACTAATAATCTCAACGTTCTCAAAGACCACGCCTTCTAAAAATGTGAGCACTGCTAAGGGCACGATCACGAGTAGAAATGGCGAACGTCTAGCGGCGGCGGACGCCCAAGCTAAATAGGCGAACACTGGTGCGCCCCATAACAGACCCACAACAACGGCTTCAATAGGTGCAATTGTGTAACCATATAGCAGTTGCAGCGACAATGACCTTGTACCCTCACCGCCCAAACCAAACACCCATAAAATCAAAGCCAACGCCCAGCCGATAATGATCGCAATAGCGGTAATTCCGAGCGTGGCAAAGCCGAGTTTACTGAGCACCGTAAAATGTTCTGAAATAGGCATAGACTTCCAAAACAACACACTTTTGTCTTTGCGGTCGTTGTACAAAGTGCCCAGCAAGTAGTAGAAAGCGGCAGCCCAGCCGATCACCAGAAAAACCTTCATTTTTTCTATTCCAGATTCCGATGGTTCAGCATCCAATTCCCATTTAAGGTTGCCCACATTACCTTGAATGCCTTTGCGTTCCTCGGCGGTGAGCTCTCGTTCTAGGTTACTTTCGACAATGGCAGATACCGCTTTAACAGTTGCTTTGTCTTGCACAATTTCCAGACCGATGGCGGCGACCAACGCTAGCGTGGCTACAATGAGCGGTAGCCCCACGATAACTGCGCGGTTTTCCCAGTATTCGCGTTTTAAAGTAATGAGTAGTGTTTGCATGGTGTTGTCCTGTCTTAAATCGGTCATTGTGTTCGTTCGTACTAAGTAATCTCGCGCCGTTTAGGTGCGCGGGTTAGGCATGTACGCCGCTCATTTTCGCCACAAATAAATCGGCGACGCTCGGGTTGCGGCAGGGTCCCAATTCTTTAAGCACATCGCGTGGGGTGTTCTCAAACACCATCACCATGCCGCCCAACATGCGTGTTTGGCTGATTGGGTTAAAGGCCTGGGCGCGTTCCACTAGGTCGGCTTTTACTTCTACTTCGGTATAGCGTTGGCCTATGCTCTCCATGTCAGTGTCCAAGATAATGCGACCCTGCTTAATAAACATTAAGTCGGTGAGTAGGGGTTCGATTTCTTCCACTTGGTGCGTGGTGATTAAAATGGTGCGCTGCTCATCAAAGTAATCGTTCAACAACTGCTCGTAAAAGCGTTTGCGATACACAATATCCAAACCCAACGTGGGTTCGTCTAATATCAGTAATTTAGCGTCAATCGATATGGTCGTAGCCAGATGCAGCTGAGTCACCATGCCTTTGGAGAGCTCTTGCACGCGGCTAGTGGCGCGAATATCGGTTTGCCGTAAAAACCCTTCCGCTTTCTCGCGGCTGAACTTGGGGTGTATCACTTCTAAGTAATCCAACAACTGGGTCACCGTTATCCATTTAGGCAGCACCGCCGTGTCGGCAATGTAAGCAACCTCTTGCATGAGGGAAACGCGCTCTTTGTGCGGGTTCATGCCTAATACGGTTAGATCCCCATTAAACGTTGCTAAGCCGAGCAGGCAGCGCAGCGCTGTGGTTTTACCCGCGCCATTGGGTCCGATTAAACCGACAATCTTGCCGGTCTCGATTTCAAAGTGGGCGTTATCGAGTGCCTTAAATGCGCCGTACGATTTGCTCAAACCCTTTGCTGATACGATTGCTGTCATTGTGCTTCTCCGATCTGGGAGTCCGTTGTTTTAATTAATGCAATATATTCGTTAATACTGATACCAAGCCCTTTAATGCGTTGTAGCGTGGCGGGGAGCTCTTGGGCAATAAAGGCTTCGCGCTCCTGTTTCAGCAGGGTGTCACGCGCTCCCGTTAAAACAAACATACCCAGCCCTCGGCGCATTTCGAGTACGCCCTCGTCTACCAGTTCTTGATACGCTTTGCCCACGGTTAAGTGATTAACCTGTGATTCAGCTGCAACGGCGCGTACCGATGGAATCGCCTCGCCTTCGGCAAAGCTGCCATCCATTATTAGTCTTGCTACGCGATCGCGAATTTGGCGATAGATTGGCAAGTTGTCGTTCCATTGTTCTGTCATAGCACTCGTTCCATCTGTGTTCCTTTACGTTATGTCCCAATTCCCTGTTAGGAAAGCGCACCTATGTTTGTTTTGTTATGGTGTTATACATAACTATATCACTATAACAAAACTAGGCAAGTATTTTTTAATTTTTTTGCTGTGGCTGATTCAGCACGCACACAGATTGGCCAAACCTGTGTACACTTTGCCGCTTACATTAGTCGAACAATCAAAGGAGCAAGTATGTCAAGTTAAGCAAACACCACCCCAATCATCACGGGCGGCGCGGAAGGAAGTCGGCTCGCGGTGCCCCGCTCATCTGGTCAGCGCGGCATGAATATTGTGGTGGCGGATATCGACGAGCAGCAAATGGCGCTCGGTGTAAAGGAATTACAAGACCTAGGTATCAACGCTATTGGTTTACCGTTGGATGTGGTGGAGCCAGCGCAATGGCAGGATGTGGTGACTAAAACACAAAGTAAATTTGGCAAGATTCACCTATTGCTTAACAATGCCGGCGTGTCTGGCATGCCTGGACCGATCGAAAAAACTCGGCACAATGATTGGCGTTGGGTGGTTGATGTGAATTTAATGGGCGTGGTGTACGGCGCCGAAGCGGTCGTGCCAGCCATCAAAGAGCACGGCGAGGGCGGTTGGTTGATCAACGTAGCGTCGATGGCTGGTATGAGCGGCGTGCCATATGCCAACGCTTATACCGCGACGAAAGTGGCCGTTGTGGGTATGTCCGAAGCATGGCGTGCCGAGCTCAAGAAGGACAATATTCTGGTGTCGGTGTTGTGTCCGGCTTTTGTGAAAACACGCATTCATTTATCGCAGCGTAATCGGCAGCCTCAGTATAAGAGCGCACCGCGACCGAGTACCGAAGGCAGCAAGCCTAGCTCGCCCTCACGAAACCCCACATTCGATTTCGTTGAAAATGGCATAGATCCGCGTATTGTTGGCGAGCGAGTGGTTGAGGCAGTAGAGGCAAAAGAGTTGTATATATTCACGCATCCGATGAACCGAGCCATGGTACAAAAACGCTCTAAAGCAATTGATGATGCTTTTGCGCGCGCGCAAGCAAGCCCTTTGTTAGCCGATGTTTTAGACGAAGCCCCAATTTCGTTTGAGATGTAAGTAGCTACTAATTAGTTAGCTGAAGTAATTAGGCGGTGCGGTAAAACATCGCACCGCGTTCGACAAGGTTGGCAAGGCACTGGCGAATCTGTTGATTGAGCTCAGTACGGTCAGTCTCCGTCAATGCGCTTAAGCCCCGCTCGACATCCGCAAGCGTGTTTTCCCCGTCGCAATATAAATAAATGAGTTGCGCGGTTAGGTTTAAGTCCAGAATTTCCTGAGTATTATGGTGACGCAGCACAAATTCATTATTGCTCTTCTCCCACACCACAAATTTATTGGTAGGGGTTGGAATTAGCATTTCGATCTCGTCTTTAAATGCAGGCGCGCTAATATAACCGTGATTAAGACTGGACTCCGTGCCAATGTGCTGTACGGCCGACGGCACGGAACTCGCTACTACGCGCTCCAAATTTAATTCAATTAACCAGTCGTCGATCCATGTGTCTGCATAGCCGGCTTTGCTGGCCTGATGGCGGCGCACATAGTTGCTGTAGGAGTCGGCGTAGTGCGTGGTCATGGCAAAACATTGTGTGCCATAAAACTGCTTTGCAGTGAGCTCAATGTTGCGCTCACCCGCAAGATAAGCGTCTTTAATTTCTCGGTAGTAGGTTGCAAAATCGACCAATGGTGCGTTGGGTACAAATTGTAATTGTGCGCACACGAAGTTCGGAAAGTCCTGCGCCACATGCACATCGTCTTCTAAGAACAGCACATAATCTGGCTCACGCGCGGTGGCGATGGCCAAAGAAGCGCTAAATGCTTGATTAAATGGCAACTGTTGTTCGTTTTGATGCAACGTGGCCTTACAGTCCGCAATCAAGGCTTTATCAAGATTAGTAATGTTGGTGCCCGAATGAAAAATATCCAACGTAAAGCGTGCATCATTGGTTAGCCCCGAAGCGCGCAGTTGCGCGAGCGTAGTACTCAAATAGTTGTGCCGGGGGGTACGATCAACGGTTAACACGATGCAGGCGATTTTCATTATTGTTGAAGCCGAAATGAGTATTAATGAATGGTTGGACTAACGTTTTAAATAAGGCTATAACTCGCTAAATTCCTTAGTTTTGCTACACTTGAAACATGACGTATTTCAATGACAAAGACGCCCAATGGCAGCAAGTAGCCGTGGCCCTTGCGGCGCTTACAGAGCATGGTGCAAAGAGCATTTTGGCGCCCGCTGAGTTTATCTCAGAATTCAGTCGAGTGGTCGCCTATTCTTTATTACCGCAGTTTCGCGTCGACTTTTTTGACTTAGTGGTTGTACATAAAGGGCTGTGCCAAGAACTGGGCGGCGAACGGCTCGAATACTGGCAGCAGGAGTATGGCGTAGTGTTTGCCAATGCCGTATTTGTCGTGTTAGCCAAAGGGCTAGCGAGTCAGGTAGACATGGCGTCAGACGATGTTGTGTCGTTGTTCCATAAAATACCCATGCTCGCAGACGAGCCCGTGCGACCCTTTCAGCCCGATGTCGATGACAATTACATTCATGGTGATCAAGACATCGACTTACGCCCTGCGATCGCATTTCTAGAGGAAGACGGTGCGCAACATCACTTAGTGTGTGGCCCAGAGCAGCTCAAGACCGTGTTTAAACATGCACTGACGCCCCAAGAAATAATCAAAACGAGCATCGGCACCTGTGACTTTGTAGTGCTTACAGTTAACTCCGTCGTGACGTTCCCGTACCAAGATCTACTGCACGCCACTCAGCACTACACTCCCGTGTTTAGTGATGTGGCCGTATGCATTTTCAAGCGGAGCGGGGCGAAGAATCAAGCGGCTGGGGGCATGGCTGAATTGGTAATGACGGCGCTGGCGTCGGACGACTATCTCGTGGCGCTTAAACAATATCGAGCAACAGTGAGTGCTCGCACGTCACTTTCCGCGGCCTAAACGCGCCATTCAAATGTTAAACACTACTTTAAGTGAAAAGGCTTGCCCCTTACGTTGCGACAACGTGTTAGTAGAGGGCGAAGACGACCTGTTGATGCTGTTACGCGAGGGGGCTGAGCAAGCCGTGGTGCTAAACCCAACTTCGCAAGTAATTTGGCAGTTAAGCGATGGCGAAACGAGCATCGAGGCAATGATAGACCTGCTCGACAACGCCTTTACCGAGCCACGCGCCGAGCTGCAACACGATGTGCTGACGACCATCGCTGCATTTTTAGATCATGGCTTGATCGAACTTCGGTAAAACCAAACAGGCTATTTGCGTAACCCGTCCATCAGTTCGCCGCGTCGTTGACACTCCTTGCAGTCCTTTGCGCCTAACACGGCGGCCGTTTTTTTAAATGCGCTGCCGAGTTTAAGCCGACGTAGCAATGCCAAGCGCCACGTCGGCTTGCCGCCCCACCGCCAACCATGTGGGCACTCCCAATTAGGGCTCTCGACTTCGAAGCGGGCAGCAATCATCTTGCGCCAAAGTTTTCCCGTAGCGCCCGTATCGCGGCACTGTTGGCAAAACTCAAAGCTACGGCACCTTTCCGTTTCGGTGAATATCCAACGACCTTTATCTAACATCGCGGAGACGGGCAATTCTAACACCTGCGCTACTTGTGAGCGGCGACCACGCCACTGAGCCCCCGTGAGATAGTCTGCTAAGGCAATCGGCATTAGCTGGGTAGCTGAGCCTTGCTGCACAGAGTTTAGTGCTGGCAAACTGTGTTCCAACAACCAGACGCGCTTAGGATGCTCAATTAGCTTGATGAGTACTTGCGATAACGCCGCCACCCCTAACACCGCCTGTCGGGCATGAGCCACGGTACGCCATTTTTCTATGAGGTTACCTTCGCACAATTGGATGCGCGGATAGCGCTCTATTAAGTATTGTGCAATGGGGCTGATGTGTTCGCTGAAATCCACGAGAACGACCTTAGACCAAAAGCGCGTTTCTAATACGTAGCGATAATAGATCAGAGGAGCCGGCGCGTGCTCGCCGTGGTCGATTAACCCATTGAATGAATCAACCTGCAGTACCAGCGTCTTGTCGCTTAATGCGAGCGGCTTGAGTAGTTCAGGAAATAACAGGCCAAGCTGATCGGCTATTGTGGTGACACGCTGCGTGGCATTGATATTGGTAGCGACGCGCTCAGCAAGCGAGGGGTTTAAAATTTGCGAGCTGTCCAGTTGTAGATTGAGCGATGCGAGATGGCTAAAACCGTGAGCGAGACCGCTGCGGAGATAGCGCACAATATCGCTACTTGGGTCTTCTCCCCAAATGCCAGAATTAAGTGGCATGTTAAAAATGTTGCAAAAGCGCTTTGCGTTGCGGTTGAGGTGTCTTTAACAACGTATCGAGCAAGTTCACAAAGTCCTTTAGCACATTGCCCCAAGCGTGTTGGCGCCGAAATGATGGTCCCGCGCGCGCAACTTTATCGCGTTCCACCTCCCAATTTTCAAAGACATAGCGCAATTTTCGTTGCAAATCCTGCTCATCAATCTTGAAGTAGGTGCCGTGAGAATTACCCACACCTTCACCCCGAATTCGGCCATTTGTAGCGACCGCTATACTGTTGTCATTGCGCAAATAGTCTGCCATGCCGGTTGCGTGCGGGGCAATTACCGGGGTTTCGCAAGCAATGGACTGAAACGGGATTAAGCCAAACCCTTCGCCTTTTGACGGATGCACGGTGCAGTGCATTTGGGAGTACAGTTTGGCAAAGTCTTCCGTAGAACAGTGATCCATCGGAAAATGTTCGATTTGATGCCCAAAATTGTACTTCCGTTGGCACTCGTTAAGCGCGGGGCTTGGATCGGTACGCAAGCGCAACACAACGCGCTCTTCGGTACGAAACGTGTTCAAAAAACAGCGAATCAGCTCTTCCATGCTCTTGCGCGAGCAAAAAGAGGACGAATGAAATGTGTTGTAAAAGTAAAATGTGTCGTCCGAGCGCAATCCCGACACAGGCTGATAGTCCGGTTCAATCCCATGCGGCAGTACCATCACAGGCGAAGTGACCCCCGAATTTATAAAGGCATCCTTACACCATTGGGTGGGTACAAAGATCAAGTCGAGTTGGTTGCATGTGACCACCCAGGCAGGGTTGATGGCGTCGGTTTCACACACAAAGCCGCCAATACTAATGGGATGATTAAAGAAGAATGGGGGCACAGCGTCGGGTGTGCCCAAAAAAATGCCAATATCGGCGTTGGTGTTTAGGCCTTCGTACTTTTCAAGGTCTTTATCGATCCACGGCGCAGGCACAAAATTGTGAATGGCGAGTGCATCAAAATGTTTGATAAGCTCGTGGCAAATCTGTGTGCTTACATTCCCCATCGACACGTATTCGCCGAAAGGGCCGTAGTACTGTATTTTGGCGTGGGGCGCGAACGGCCCAATGAAGGTAAAACCGAGCAAGTCGGCTACGCAAAACTCTACTGCGGCGCTTTGATTCTCATCAAGTTTACTGCTCGCGGTCCATCGCATTGGTACACGTTACGTTTAAGGTTGAACAAGTAGCAATGAAAACAAAGCAGGGGATTTTGCTGTGCAGCCGTTTAAGACTTAGAAGACATCGACTGTTAACGATGCGACGTGCTACGGAGAGCACGTCGCCTTACAACACCCTATATTTAGCAGGACGCCGCGCTGGAAACGAGTGTACGAGTGAGAATTGAAGCGGTAGACATACCTACGGTAATCGTAAACACTACTTCGCTATCAACTACCGACACTTCCGCTACTACCGACACGTTGCCGGAAGTGCCAGACATCGAAAAGTTACTCGCTTGTGGCGTGCCCGTAGCGTAACGTGGAGAGGTGGTCACTAATGACTCTCCCATACCTTCGTCGATGTACAGAAATCCTTGAACATCGCCGTTATCATAATTTTGAACGCAAGCTCTTGTTTGCATAATATTTTCCTATGTGCCTCGTCTGTTTGCTTTAGTCGCGTTCTGCTTAGAACGTTACAGCAGCCTGCAGCGAATTGGTGAAGGACGTTTGTGCGTGTGCCGGCAAAGCGATAGCCGAAACAACGGGAGCGGTCCATTTTGCGACTGCGAGAGTTGTACCACCCGCAGACAGTTTTTTGAGCAAATCGCGGCGGCCAGCCTCTAATTTGCTGATATCATTTTTCTTGTCAGTCATACGAAACTCACGGTAAATGGTTGAGGCGCTAAGATAACTCTTTTGAGAGTGGATTTACAGAGCAATTTAAACAGAAAGCCAACTATTTAGCGCCTTCAGCCAATAAGAGAGCCTTCAGCCAATAAGAGAGCCTTCAGCCATATGAAAAGAGCCTTCAGCCATATGAAAAGCGCCTTCAGCCATATGAGAAGAGCCTTCAGCGTGAATTTTTGCCGTCGAGTATAAAGATGAGCGCCTCAAAACACCGTTCCGAGGCGCATTCTGTTAATCACATACCAGATTTGATGAGGTGTTTTTCAGGGCGATTTCTGCCACCTCTAGTGTCAACCCCGCCCCCGATACAAGTTCAAACGGTACGCTAACTTGTCGCACTTGCTCTGCCTCTAAATTGAAGCAGGCGAGAGGGATACTAATACGTTGCCACTGATCAAGCGGTAGAGCTTTAATGGGCGCGGTTACGTCACGCTCCACGCTGCAGCCCTCGCCACAGCCAATCCTTACCACTACAGGCGCCGATGGCCGCTCCAATAAGTTAATCGAAATCTGCATCGAGCCCTGCTCTACTATTTCACCTATATCTAGCGGCTGGTCTGCCGCAAAGCCGTAACTGCCTTCGCCCACAAACTCTATGCGCCGTGCATCTTCCTGCACTTCTTTGTCCACGGTGCGGTAGTTAATCGCAGCATTGCTCACAGAGTTAGCCGCCACCAATGTTTGTCCCTCGCTATCACTAACATACTCGTTTAAGCCAGGATTTGGTTTGCGCGACAAAATTTCTACTTGACCCTTCGTTGCAGGTTGTAGATCGTCGAAGTTGGTGGGTAACTCGTAACCAATCGCTGCTTCGGTGGTGTAATCTAGACCATAACCATAGGCGAACAGGGGCGCGTAGTCCTCATCGCCTTTGTTCAGCAAATACTGGTCGGGACGTAAGGGCCACGAAAACGACAATTTACCTTTGAAATCTACATTCACGCTGCCGTCTGCTTTGCGGAACAATACGTCGCTCACGGCTTTGCCTTCGCTGCCGGGAAGCCATGCTGCCACGAAAGAATCCGATGCATTCAATTCAGGGTTTACCCAAAGAGGCCGACCAGAAATAAATATGGCTACCGTGGGAATGCCTGCACTGTGTAGTTTTTGCAGCAATGCCAAGTCAGTTTTAGTGCCAAATTGGGACTCACGGGTTTCGGTATCGCGGTGCCCTTGGGCA